>NZ_JBFULY010000016.1:0-85357 GCF_054049655.1 Cellulomonas sp. P5_C5
TTCATCAACATGGTGTGTGTCAACTTTCCTGTGTGGGTGTTTCTGACGTGGGGGGTCTAGATCTTCACGGMGCCGGCGGTCATCCCCCCGATGAAGTAGCGCTGGAAGAAGAGGAAGAGAACGAGAACAGGAATGCACCCGAGAATGCTCATCGCCATCATCTCGTTCCATTCGTACGAGTGCTGGCCCATGAGGAGCTGGATGCCGATGGGCACCGTGCGCATGTCCTCGGTCCTGGTCAGCGTCAACGCGAACAGGAACTCGTTCCAGCAGATCATGAACGTGTACACGCCGACGGAGACGAGGCCCGGCACCGAGATGGGCATGAGAATGCGCCACAATGCGGTCAACGGACCGGCGCCATCCACCTTGACGGCCTCGTCCAGCTCTTTGGGCAGGGTATTGAAATACCCGGTCATCATGATGATCGCGTAGGGCAGCGTGAACACCATGTAGGTGAGGATCAGGCCCTGGTAGGTGTTGTAGAGCTTGAGCGCGACGACCAGCCCGAAGTACGGGATCAGGAGCGTGATCGGCGGCACGGCCTGGACCGAGACGACGACGACGTTGATCGTCTTCTTGCCCCAGAACTCGTACCGGCTGAACGCGTACGCCGCGTGCACCGCCACGACCAGCGACAGCGCGGTCACGGACAGGGCGATGACGTAGCTGTTGAAGAAGAACCGCAACTTGGTCGGGTCGGTGAGGATCGTCGTGTACGCGTCGAACGAGAAGCCCGGCGTGATGAGGCGCGGCGGAAACTCGAAGATCTCCGGGTTGGTCTTGAACGAGCTCGACAGCATCCACACCACGGGCAGCGCAGCGAAGCAGGCACCGAGGATCAGCGCGACGACGAGCGCGGCCCGCTGACCGGTCTTCTTGGGTGGTGTGCGCAGCGCCGGTGACTCGGACGTCAKGGGGCGGGTGGCCAGCGTGGTCATCTCAGTCCCTCGCCTTCTGGTGCCGCACGTAGAAGAACGCGAGGACCATCGACATGAGGAGCACGAGAACGGCGGAGGCGGAGGCGACCGAGAACTCGTACTCGGTGAACGCGAGCTTGTACGTGAAGGTCGACAGGACCTCGGTGGAGTTGATCGGCCCGCCGCCCGTGGTCATCCAGATCAGCGCGAACTGCTGCGTGGTCCAGATGAAGTCCAGGAGCGCCATCGAGATGATGATCGGCCGCAGCTGCGGGAGCGTGACGTTGCGGAACTGGGCGACGACGCCGGCGCCGTCGACCCGGGCGGCCTCGTAGAGGTCCTTCGGGATGCCCTGCAGGCCGGCCAGCAGCGAGATCATGAAGAACGGGTAGCCGGACCAGATGTTGATGAACGTGACCGCGGCCAGCGCCGTTGACGGGTTGGCCAGCCACTCCGTCGCGCCGTCGGTGATCCCGGCGGACCCGAGCAGGTAGTTCACGACGCCGTTCGGGCTGAGCAGCAGGCGCCACAGCACCGCGACGATCGCGACCGTGAACAGCCACGGCAGGATGTACAGCACCCGGAAGAACGCCTTGGTGCGGTCCTTCAGCAGCGGCGAGTTGAGCATCAGGGCGAACGCCAGGCCGATCGCGAAGTGCACGATCACCGACGAGATGGTGAACACCAGCGTGTTGCGCACCGCGGTGAAGAACACCGGGTCGGTCAGCACCTCGACGTAGTTGTCGAAGCCCACGAACGCGGGGTTCTTGTTGGTGATGACCCGGTCCAGCAGCGAGTAGCTGACGACCATGATGATCGGCGTGATCATCAGGATGATCAGCAGCACACCGGTCGGGCTGAGGAATCCGTAGGGCGTCAGCGTCCGCTTGATCCGGCCGATCGTGCGGGTCCGGGCGGAGTCTGCGCCGGGCGGCGGCGTGGACGGGACGGCCCGCGCCTCCGCGGGCGTGGTGGTCTGTGACATGGGCTCGCGACTCTCTCCTGGGGGTCGGGCCGCGCCGGTCGTGCCTCCGGCGCGGCCCGGGTTCCGGGCTGGTGGCCTAGAACTCCTCTTCCCACTTGGTCTGGGCCGCGGCGAGCGCGTCCTGCATCGACTGCTGACCGTCGAGCGCCTTCTGGAACTCCTCACCGAAGTCCCGCATGAGCTGCTCGGCGACGGGCAGGCCGGTGAACTCGTTCGCCGGGAACCCGGACTGGTAGATCTCGAACGCRGTGCCGAACAGCTCGTCCTCCTCGACGAAGTCGGGGACGGAGGTCGTGTTGCCCGGGAAGGCGTTGGCGATCGACGAGAGCTCGCTGTTGACGTCCTCGCTCATCAGGAACTCGACGAGCTTGAACGCCTCCTCCTTGTGCTCGGAGTTCTCGGCGATGCCGATGCCCCACGAGGCGTAGGGGATGCCGCGCTCGCCGGTGTACCCGTCCTCGGCCGGGATCGCCGAGATGCTGAACTTCAGGTCCGGGTTGGACTCACGGATGAGGTTCACGTGGGCCAGGGAGTCGATCATCATGCCGACCCGGCCGTTGCTGAACTCCTCGACCTTGTCCTGTTCCTTCATGGTGAAGGAGCCGGGCGCGATGACGCCGTCGTCCCACATCGCCTGGATGTAGTCCGTGGCGCTGGTGACGTCCTCGTTGTCGGTCAGCGCGGGCTGGCCGGCGTCGAGCATCGAGCCGCCGGACGCCCAGACCCAGGACATGACGTCGTTCTGGATGCCGTTGGGGGCCTCGAGCGACAGCGGGAGGATCCAGCCGTAGGTGTTGTCCGTGGTGATCTTGGCGGCCGCGTCCGCGAACTCGGTGCGCGTGGCGGGCGGCGCGGTGACCCCCGCTCCGGCGAGCAGGTCGTCGTTGGTGAACATCGGGTAGACGAAATTCACGACGGGGATCATGTACGTCTTGTCGTCGACCTTGACCTGGCTGGCCAGCTGCGACTCGTCGTAGCCCGCGTCGGTCATGACCGCGGACAGGTCGGTGATCGCACCCTGGTCGGCGAAGTCGCTGACCCAGGCGCCGTCGAGGCCGACGACGTCGGACATGGTCCCGGCGGCGGCGCCGGCGACGACCTGCTCCTTCGTCGAGGCGTAGGGGCCCGAGAGCAGGTCCACCGTGATGCCGGGGTTCTCCTCCTCGAACTGGTCCATCAGCGCGCGGAACGCACCGTCGGGGAGCTCGGGCTCCCACCACTGCGAGAACTCGAGGGTGACGTCGCCGCCCTCCCCGCCCGTCCCTCCGCTGTCGGAGTTCCCCCCACCTGAGCACGCCGCCAGTGCGAGCGATGCGACACCGGTGAGTGCAATGAAGCGTCCAACGTGAGCGCCCTTGCCCATGACTCTCCCCATCCTCAGATCCTGCCGCTTCGTGCGACTGTGTGCGCACTTTTGCGTGTTTCCGCCAAAGTAGACCCGCCCTTCTGCATCGTCAAGCGGTGCTTGCCGTCTGCAACGAACCCGTGACCTCGCCTCAGAGCCACCCAGCCCTGCGCTCCCGGCCTGCGAGATCACCCTCGCAGGCGTCTGAACTGGGCGAATGACCTGATTCGTCGGGTTCCCGGGAGTCAGCACCGATACGTCCGCACTCTGGTCGGATGCGTGCAACTTCTCGCACAAACCCGCAGCGATGTGGTTCAGTACTCCCATGTCTGCGACCACTGACGGCACCGCACGCCGCCTTCCCGCCGGGCGCAAGGCCGACCTGGCGGCCTACGTGGCCGAGCACGGGCAGGTGACCGTCGCGATCCTCGCCGAGCGGTTCGACGTCTCCCCCGACACCATCCGCCGCGACCTCGACGCCCTCGACGCCGACGGCGTCCTCATCCGCACGCACGGCGGCGCGATCAGCCCGCAGGCCGTGCCGCGGCCCGACACGGGCGTGGACGTCCGGCTCCGCATCCAGACGTCCGCCAAGGACCAGATCGGGGCTCTCGCGGCGGGCCTCGTGCGGGACGGCGCGTCACTCATGATCAACGCGGGCACCACGACGCTCGCCGTCGCCCGGCACCTGTCCGAGCATCGGGACCTCACCGTCGCGACGAACTCGCTGCGCATGCCGACGGAGATCAACCCGCTCGCGTTCCGCGACCTCTACGTGTTCGGTGGCGTCGTCCGGCTCAGCGCGCAGGGCACCATCGGCGCCGTCGCGTTCCCGACCGAGAACGGCTCCGACCGGGACATCCGCTGCGACCTGGCCCTCATCGGCGTCGGTGCCGTCAGCGCCGACGCCGGCTACTCGACGAGCAACCTCGGCGAGGCCGCGATGATGAGCGAGATGATGGACCGCTCCACCAAGGTCGCCGTCCTCGCCGACGCGACCAAGTTCGGCCGCCGCCTGTTCGCGCAGATCGCCGAGCTGGGCCGGGCGGACTACCTGGTGACGGACTCGGCCCCGCCACCGGACCTGGCCGCCGCGCTCGAGGCGGCAGGCGTCGAGGTGCTGCTCCCCGCGGCGTCCTAGGCGAACCGCACCGCGATGCCCGGGTAGTCGAGGATCAGCGCGGTGTCGTCGTACGTCAGGACGGCCTGGAAGCCGGCCTCCGACGTGTACGCGAAACGGTGCTCGTCCAGGCGGCGGTAGGTCTGGTCGAGGCGGCGCACGACGAGGTCGGCCGCCTGCACGTAGACCGCGGACGCGACGACGACCTCACCGACGGGCAGCGCCAGACGGTGCACCGGCAACGTGTTGGTGCAGGCCGACGCCTCGAGGTCGACGTCGACCAGCCCGTCCAGGTGCGGCGCCAGGACGCCGTCGACGGTCCAGCTGCCGGCGCCGTCCGAGAGCAGGACGGTGGTCCGCGGCCCGTCCACGGTGTCGGAGCGGACGCGGACCTCCCGCGTGACCCACCCGTCGAGGGCGATCTCGTAGGACACGGCGTGCGCGCGGCCGTCCTCGACCGCGGACGTGTGCCCGCGGATCCGGCCCGGGCCGAGGTAGACCACCTCGAACCCGTCGACCGCGTCGACGAACCGCCAGGCGGCGAACGGGGGAAGCATCCGGTCTCTCCTCGCAGGCGGCGTCGAACACCTGGCCGTTGCCGGGGAACCCGTGCAGGGCGGTCGCCCGGGGCGCCCCGGTGGCCCACCGCTCGTCGACCTCCGCCGGGTCGACGACGAGCCCGGGCCACCGCATCGGGATCCCCGCGGCGGCCGTCGGCCGTCGGCGGTCCATGACCTGCACGTGCAGGTGCGGCTCGGAGGTGTTGCCGGTGTTCCCGACCGCCGCGAGCCGCTGCCCGGTGACCACGCGGTCGCCCACGACGACGTCCGCCGAGCCCTGGCGCAGGTGGGCGTAGGCGGCGACGGTGCCGTCGTCGTGCTCGACGATCACGTGGTTGCCCAGGATGCGCGACACCCCGACGACCTCCCGGACCAGCCCTTCGATCGTCATCAACCACACGAGCGAGGGCCAGGTGTCTCGGCTGCGGTGGTCCCGCTGCCGGTCGGTCGCCGCGACCACGGTTCCCGCCGCCATCGCGAGGACCGGCTCGCCGAAGGACGGGTAGGACTCCGGCGCGCGAGTGCGGAAGGACCAGCCGATCGTCGTCGGGGCGCCCGGGGAGGGCTGCAGCAGGTCGACCGCGTACGCCTGCCCGTACGCCCTGACCCCGTGGCTCGGCACCGCCGACCCGGGGCTGTTCAGCGCCACCCACCGACCACGTACTGGCGGCGACAGGTCCACGGGCGGGTGCTGCGAGCGCGGTGGCCGCACCATGAGCAGCAGCAGCGGAGCCACCATGAGCGCCAGGCCCCTCACGAGCGGGATGTCGAGGACCAGGGTGGCGACGACCGCCAGGACGAGCAGTCGCACCCACCAGGTCTGCAGTGTCGCGATCGTGCGCTTCATCGTCTCGCTCCCGTCATGAGGACGAGCAGGGGGACGACGCGGGCGACCGGCACCTCGTACCGTCCGCCGCCGACCGCCCGCAGCCAGCCGGCCGCGACCAGCTGGCGCAGGTGGTGGTACACCTGCCCGCTCGTTCCCACACCCTCGGTGTCCAGCAGGTCGTTGGCGGTGCCGACACCGGACAGCACCCTGCCGAGCAGCCGCAGCCGCACGGGGTGACCGAGCGCGGCGAACGCATCGGCCTGGTCGGACCAGTCGCCGCCGAGCAGCTCGTCGGTCCCGGCAGCCTCCTGCCAGCGCGCGACCCGGCCGTCCGGGAGCGTCACGGCGCCGGTGAGCAGGACCGCGCCTGGCTCCCCCACCCGTTCCTGGAGCCCGGCGAGGGCCCAGAAGACCTCCGGATCCGGCACCGCCGCGCGTTCCACGGGCCGCTGGATCAGGTTCTCCAGGTCGGCGACGCGCTGCTCGAGCGCGGCGAGGCGGCTGTCGGTGGCCATTCGTCGATGATAACGGAATTACGGATTCTCGACATCCGTCGACCGGCGGGAGTTCGGACTAGCCGGGCCGTACCCCCGACCGTCGCAGGACCTCGTCCGCGTGCTTCAGCACCGGCCCGTCCACCAGCTTCCCGTCCCACCGGAACGCGCCGTGCTGTCCCACCGCCGCAGCGAGCACGCCGCGCGCCCACTCGACCTCCGCGTCCGTCGGCCGGTAGGCGGCGCGGACGACGTCCACCTGCGACGGGTGGATGCACGCGGTCGCCGCGAACCCGCTGGCCGCGGCGTCCGTCGCCTCGGCGGACAGCCCGTCGACGTCGCCGATGTCCAGGTACACGGCGTCGATCGCAGCCTTGCCGTGCGCACCCGCCGCCAGGAGGACGACGGACCGGGCGTGCACCGCGACGTCGCGGTACCCCCCGGAGGGACCTCGGCTGGACGTGCCACCCAGCGACGCGACCAGGTCCTCGGCGCCCCACATCAGCGCCACGACGTTCGGCTCGGCGGCGATCTGCGCAGCGTGCACGACGCCGGCGGCGGTCTCCACGAGGGCGACGACGTCGTAGCCCGCGAGCGCGCGGACGTCCTCGGCGGACCCGGTCTTGGCCAGCATCACGGTCCGGTACGGGGTCTGCGCGAGCGCCACCAGGTCGTCGCCGAGGTCGGGGACGGGGTTGACCCGCACGATAGTGCGCGCGGGGTCCAGGGGGACGGTGGACAGGAGGTGCCGCGCGGCGGCCTTCGCGTCGGGCGTGACGGCGTCCTCCAGGTCGAGGATGACCGCGTCCGCCCGGTCGGCCGCCTTCTGGTAGCGCTCGGGCCGGTCGGCGGGGCAGAACAGGAGCGCCGGCCCCATCGCGAGGCTGCTCACGGGGCGGCGTCCCGGCACCGGAACAGCACGGTGCGCGTGGCGACGGCCACGACGACGTCGTCCTGGTTGCGTCCGGTGTGCTCGAGCGTGACGACACCCTGCCCGGGCCTCGACGACGACAGCCGCTTGTCCAGCACGGTCGTCGACGAGTAGAGCGTGTCCCCGTGGAACAGCGGGTGCGGGAACCGGACGTCGGTGAACCCGAGGTTCGCGACGATCGTGCCCTGCGTGAGCTGCGCGACGGAGCTCCCGACGAGGACGGCCAGCGTCATCATCGAGTTCACCAGCCGCTGCCCGAACGGCTGCTCGGCCGACCACGCGGCGTCCAGGTGCAGGGCCTGCGGGTTCATGGTGAGCGTCGAGAACAGGACGTTGTCCGCCTCGGTCATGGTGCGCCCCGGCCGGTGCACGTAGCGCACGTCCGGCTCGAGCTCCTCGTAGTACAGCCCGCGCTGCTCGACCTCCCTCGTCATCGCGGGGCCCCGCTGAAGCCCAGCTCGCGCGCGATCACCATCAGCTGCACCTGCGTCGTCCCTTCGCCGATCTCCAGGATCTTCGAGTCGCGGTAGTGCCGTGCGACGGGGTTCTCGTTCATGACCCCGTACCCGCCGAAGATCTGCGTCGCGTCGCGCGCGTTGTCCATCGCCGCCTCGCTGCCGATGAGCTTGGCCAGGCTGGCCTCGAGCTTGAACGGCTGGCCCGCGACGAGCCGGTGGGCGGCGTCGAGCCAGGCGAGGCGGGCGGCGTGCACGCGGGCCTCCATGCGGGCGATCGTGAACGCGATGTGCTGGTTGTCGGCGATCGGGTGGCCGAACACGTTGYGGCTCTTCGCGTAGCGCATCGCCTCCTCCAGGCAGCCCTGGGCGGCTCCTGTGCAGAGCGCGGCGAACGCGACGCGGCCCTCGTCGAGCGTCTGGATGAACTGGGCGAACCCGCGCCCGCGGTCCCCGAGCAGGTTCTCCGCCGGCACCCGGACGTCCTCGAACCGCAGCGGGTGGGTGTCGGAGGTGTGCCAGCCGACCTTGTCGTAGGCGGGCAGGACGGTGAACCCGGGGGTGCCGCTGGGGACCAGGATCGCGGTGAGCTCCTTCTTGACCGACCCGTCGGCGCGGACGCTCTCCMCCGTCACCGCGGTGATGGTCACCAGCCTGGTGATCTTCGAGCCGGAGTTGGTGATGAACTGCTTGGTCCCGTCGATGACCCACTCGCCGCCGTCGAGCCGTGCGGTGGTCTTGGTCCCTGCGGCGTCCGACCCCGCATCGGCCTCCGTCAGCCCGAACCCGGCGAGCGCCTCGCCCCGCGCGAGCATCGGGATCCACTCCTGCTTCTGCGCCTCGGTGCCGCTGCGCCACACCGGCATCGCCCCGAGCCCGACCCCGGCCTCCAGCGTCACGGCGATCGACTGGTCGACCCGCGCCAGCTGCTCGACCGCCAGGCACAGGTCGACGTAGTCGCGGCCCTGCCCGCCGTACTCGACCGGGAACGGCAGACCGAACAGCCCCATCTCCCCCATCTGGGCGAGGATCTCGTACGGCAGCTCACGCTTCGTGTCGTACTCGTACGCGGCGGGAGCCACGACGGTGTCGGCGAAGTCGCGCACCTCGTCGCGGAGCTTCTGCTGCTCGGGGGTGAGGTCGTAGGTCATGCCGGGGTCCCTTCGTCGGGGTGGCCGGTGATGGTGGCCACCACGTGGTCGAGTGCCACCTGGTCGGTCGGTCGGACCGTGAGGGTGACGATGCCGTCGCTGGGCGCGACGACCCGGTGCTCCATCTTCATCGCCTCGATGGTGAGGAGGACCTGGCCGGCGACCACGCTGTCGCCGGTCCCCACCTCCACCGAGACGACCGTGCCGGGCATGGGGGAACGGACCTGCGGGTCGACGGGCCGCGTGCCGCGGGTGAGCGCGGCGAGCTCGTCGGCGAGGCGTTCGACGCGGGTGCGGAACCGGAGCTCGTACGCGGAACCCTGGTCGCCGACCCAGGTCGTCGACCCGTTCGACACCAGCCGCAGCGGGTGGACGACACCGTCGAGCTCGAGGTCGGCGGCGTCCGGTCCGCGGCGCACGAGCCGCGCCGGGACCGGGTCGCCGTCACCGACGGTCACCGTGTCGCCGAGCACGGCGACGTCCTCGTACCGGGTCGGTCGGGGTGCGCCGAGCCGCCAGCCGTCGGTCGCCCACGCGCCCGCGGAGACCTGGTGCCGCCACAGCGCCGCCGCGACGAGATGCACCGCGTCGGCCCGGTCATCCAGAAGACCTTGTCCTGTCTGGGAGGACGAAGTCTTCTGATTGTCGCGCAGTCGCCCGAGCAACCCCGTGTCGAGCCGCCCCGCACGCACGTCGGKGTCCGCGAGGATCTCTCGCAGGTAGGACACGTTGGTCCGGACGCCGAGAACGGTCGTGCGGGACAGGGCCGCGTCCAGCCGCGCGATCGCCGTCGCGCGGTCCAGCCCCCACGCGATCACCTTCGCCAGCATCGGGTCGTACGCCGACCCGATCTCCAGGCCCTCCCGCAGCGCGCTGTCGACGCGGATCCCGTCGCCGGTCGGCTCGTCGAGCACGTGCACGGTGCCGGCGGACGGCAGGAAGTCGCGCGAGGGGTCCTCCGCGTAGACGCGCGCCTCGACCGCGTGACCCGTCAGGACGACATCGTCCTGCCTCACGGTCAGCGGCTCCCCCGCGGCGACCCGCAGCTGCCACTCGACCAGGTCCAGCCCGGTGACCAGCTCGGTGACGGGGTGCTCCACCTGCAGCCGCGTGTTCATCTCCATGAAGAAGAAGTCCGTCGGCGCCTCGTCGGACACCAGGAACTCGACGGTCCCCGCGCCGACGTAGCCGACGCTGCGCGCGACGTCGCAGGCGGCTGCGCCGATGCGCGCGCGGGTCGGCTCGTCGAGCAGCGGCGACGGCGCCTCCTCGATGACCTTCTGGTGCCGACGCTGCAGCGAGCACTCGCGCTCGCCGAGGTGGATCACCGCGCCGTGCTCGTCGGCCAGCAGCTGCACCTCGATGTGCCGCGGGCTCCTGACCAGCCGCTCGAGCAGGAGCGTGTCGTCGCCGAACGCCGCCGCGGCGACCCGGCGGGCGCCGACGAGGGCGTCGGCCAGGTCCTGCGCCCGCTCGACGACCGTCATGCCCTTCCCGCCCCCACCCGCCGACGGCTTGACCAGCAGCGGGTACCCGACGCGGCCGGCGGCCGCGGCGTCGACCGTCGACGAGCCCGGGATCACCGGCACGCCCGCGGCGCTGACGTGCGCCTTGGCACGGATCTTGTCGCCCATGACCTCCAGCGCCTTGACGCCGGGGCCCACGAACACGATGCCCGCCGCCTCGCACGCCCGCGCGAGGTCCGCGTTCTCGGAGAGGAACCCGTAGCCGGGGTGGATCGCGTCGGCGCCCTGTGCCGCGGCCACGACGGACTCGATGGACAGGTAGTTGTCGATCCTGACCGCACGGTCGGCGCGCTCGACGTGCAGGGCGTCCCGGTCCGCGTCGGTGTAGACGGCGACGGCGCGGATCCCGAGCCGCTGGAGGGTCGCGATGACCCGGCAGGCGATCTCTCCCCGGTTGGCCACGAGCACGGTCCGGAACATCGCGCTCACATCCGGAAGAGCCCGAAGCGGGGCTCCGTCAGCGGGACGCGTCGGCAGACGTCGAGGGCCATCCCGAGCACGCGGCGCGTGTCGGCGGGGTCGATGATCCCGTCGTCCCACAGCCGCGCGGTCGAGTAGTACGGGCTGCCCTGCGTCTCGTACTGCTCGCGCAGCGGCGCCTTGAAGGCCTCCTCGTCCTCGGCGGACCACTCGTCACCGAGCTGCTCACGCCGGATGGTCGCCAGCACGGCCGACGCCTGCGGTCCGCCCATGACGGAGATCCGGCTCGCGGGCCACATCCACAGGAACCGCGGGGAGTAGGCCCGCCCGCACATGGAGTAGTTGCCGGCGCCGAACGAGCCGCCGATGACGACGGTCAGCTTGGGCACGCGCGTCGTCGCGACGGCGGTGACCATCTTGGCGCCGTGCTTCGCGATGCCGCCGGCCTCGTAGTCCTTGCCGACCATGAAGCCGTTCACGTTCTGCAGGAACACCAGCGGGATGCCGCGCTGGTCGCACAGCTCGATGAAGTGGGCACCCTTGAGCGCGGACTCGCTGAACAGCACGCCGTTGTTGGCGACGATCCCGACGGGGTGCCCGTGCAGGCGCGCGAACCCGGTCACCAGCGTGGTGCCGTACTCGCGCTTGAACTCGTGCAGCTCGGAGCCGTCGACCAGCCGCGCGATGACCTCGCGCACGTCGTACGCGGTCTGCAGGTCGGTGGGCACCACGCCGTAGAGCTCGCCCTCGTCGACCTTGGGGGGTCGGCTCGGCTCGGTGGTCCATGCCCGGTGGGTGGGGACGGGCAGGGTCGCGACGATGTCCCGCACGATCTGCAGCGCGTGCGCGTCGTTCTCCGCCAGGTGGTCGGTGACGCCCGAGGTCCGCGAGTGCAGCTCCCCACCGCCGAGGTCCTCCGCGGTCACCACCTCACCGGTCGCCGCCTTCACCAGCGGCGGGCCGGCCAGGAAGATCGTGCCCTGGCCGCGCACGATCACGGTCTCGTCGCTCATCGCCGGCACGTACGCACCGCCCGCGGTGCACGAGCCCATCACGCACGCGACCTGCGGGATCCCCTCCGCGGACATCCGCGCCTGGTTGTAGAAGATCCGGCCGAAGTGGTCGCGGTCCGGGAACACCTCGTCCTGCTTCGGCAGGAACGCGCCGCCGGAGTCGACGAGGTAGAGGCAGGGCAGCCGGTTCTCGAGCGCGATCTCCTGCGCCCGCAGGTGCTTCTTGACCGTGAGCGGGTAGTAGGTGCCGCCCTTCACGGTCGCGTCGTTGGACAGGACCATGACGTGCCGGCCGTGCACGAGCCCGATCCCCGCGATGACTCCCGCGCCGGGCGCGTCGCCGTCGTAGAGGCCGTCGGCGGCCAGCGGAGCGACCTCCAGGAACGGGCTGCCCTCGTCGAGGAGCACGTCGATCCGCTCGCGCGGGAGCAGCTTGCCGCGGGCGACGTGCCGGTCGCGCGAGCGCTGCGGTC
Source organism: Cellulomonas sp. P5_C5 (assembly GCF_054049655.1). Lineage (NCBI taxonomy): Bacteria > Bacillati > Actinomycetota > Actinomycetes > Micrococcales > Cellulomonadaceae > Cellulomonas > Cellulomonas sp. P5_C5. Next base: position 12,223 of record NZ_JBFULY010000016.1, read on the forward strand.
CACCCTGCGCCGCGGTCCGGAGCCGGTCGCGCAGCTCCGCGACGAGGGCGCGCTGGGACGCGTCGTTCGCTGCGAACGTGGTCCCGGCAGGGTCGGCTGCCGTGCTGAGCATCTCCATCGACGCTGTCTCCGCGGGGGTGGTGGGAGAGACGAACTGAGTTAGCGATCGCTAACTGAAATGAGGCTAGTCTGCGATCACGTCGTTGTCCACGACAACCCGCCCGTCGACGAGAGCAGGAGCCGATGCCCGACCAGCTCGACGCCGCACCGGCACCGCTCACCGCCCGCGTGCGCGCCAAGGCCGAGCGCCGTGACGCGCTGCTCTCGTCGGCCGCTCAGCTGTTCGCCGGCCGCGGCTTCGACGGCGTCTCGATCGAGGACCTGGGCTCGTCGGTCGGTGTCAGCGGGCCCGCGGTCTACCGCCACTTCCCCAGCAAGCAGGCCGTGCTGGCGGCGTTGCTCGTCGGGGTGAGCGAGGGGCTGCTCGCGGGCGGCCGCGCGGTGGTCGCCTCCGCCGACGACGACGCGTCCGCCCTCTCGGCGCTCGTGCGGTTCCACGTCGACTTCGCCCTGCGCGACCCCGACGTCATCCGCGTGCAGGACCGCGACCTGGCCGCCCTGTCCCCGCAGGACCGCGAGTCGGTCCGTGACCTGCAGCGTCGCTACATCGACCTGTGGGTCGACGTCCTCGCCCGGCTCAGCCCGACGACCGACCGTGCCGAGCTCCGCCTGCGCGCCCAGGCGACGTTCGGTCTGCTCAACTCGACCCCGCACAGCGTCCGCGCGGTGACCCCGACCCGCACCCGAGCGCTGCTGGAGGAGATGGCCCTGGCGGCCCTGACCGTGACCAAGCCCTGACGGCCGCGCTCGTCTGCGCCGGCGCGGCCTGGGCGGTCACCCACCCCGTCCCGTACCCGGCGCGGCGTGGTCGCGTCACGACGAGCAGTGCAGCGACGGCCGCCGTGCACGAGGTCGTCAGTCGGCGGACGGGTGGCGCTGGTCGTAGCTCGCCTGGCTGCGCTCGATCGACGGGTTGTGCTCGACGGCCCACGCGGCCAGGGCGACGGCCGGTTCGATCAGCGTGCGGCCGACCGCCGTGAGCTCGTACTCCACCCGGGGCGGCACCTCCGCGAACACCGTCCGCAGGACGAGGCCGTCGCGCTCCAGGCGGCGCAGCGTCAGCGACAGCATGCGCTGCGAGATGCCGGGGATGCGCGCCTGGAGCTCGGAGAAGCGGAGGGCCGGCCCGTCGAGCGTGGTCACGATCAGCAGGGTCCACTTGTCGCCGATCCGGTCAAGGATCGCGCGGATGGTGCGACCCGCGTCGCCGCGGATGAGGCAGGCACGCTCGTACTGCGTCATGGGAGCTCCGTGTCAGCAACGCACACCGGTGTGCCTTTTGTAGGGCACCCCAGGATGACCGACGATGCGGTTACTTACCAATCGTTACTGATGGAGCGCATCGTGATCGTCGCCTACTGGGTCCTGGCTTCCCTGCTCGCAGTCTTCTACCTCTACTCGGGCGGGAAGAAGGTCCTCCAGTCGCGGGACCAGCTGCGCCCGATGATGGCGTGGGTCGACGACCTGCCCCTCGGGCTCGTGCGCACCATCGGCGTCCTGGAGGTGCTGGGCGCGGTCGCGCTGGTGCTGCCTCCGCTCGTCGGCGTCGCGCCGTGGCTCGCGCTCGCCGCCGCGGTCGGGTTCGTGCTCCTGCAGGTCGGAGCGACGGTGCTGCACCTGTCGCGGGGCGAGCGCGGGCCCATCGGCCTCAACGTGGGGTTGCTCGTGGCGGCGGGCGTCCTGGTCTGGCTGGCGACGACCTGGCTGGACTGAGGCTCGCTCCGACGTCGCGGTCAGGTCGTCGACCGGGACCACTGCTGGTTCGTGCCTCCGTTGCAGGTGAACTGGATGATGTCGCCGCCGTCGGCGGTGGAGCGGGAGAGGACCTCGAGGCACTTGCCGCTGTGCCGGGCCCGCAGGGTGGAGTAGCCGCCGCTCTCGGACTGCCACAGCCACTGCTGGTTGGCTCCGCCGTTGCAGGTGTACTGCACCACGTCGGCGCGGTCCGCGGTCGAGCCGCCCACGACGTCGAGGCACTTGGCGCTGTTGCGGTTGACGATCCGGACGTAGCCGCCGCCGCCGTCCTCGAAGCGCCACTGCTGGTTGAGCCCGCCGGTCCACGACCACTGCAGGACGTTCGCGCTGTCCGCCCCGGAGCTGCTGGCGACGTCCGCCACCTTGCCGCTGTTGCGGTTGGTCAGCCGGTAGTGGGTGCTCGCGACGCCCGCGACGACGCCGGTCGCCGTGTCCACGGTGATCTGCGGGCTGAAGGCGAGCGACATCGAGGTGCTCGACGGGAACCCGATCGGCAGCCACACGTACTGCGAGTCCTGCACGGCACCGCCCCACRCACCCGCCCACCGGTCCCCGAGGTACAGGTAGCTGGTGGTGCTCGTGCCCTGGACGGGCAGGACGTAGGTCGGCTGGGAGCCGAAGGTCGTGCCGTCCCCGACGTTGGTGAAGCCCGACCACGGGCCGGCCAGGCTCGTGGCCGTGGCGTACTTCGCCTGGTTCGGGCTCCAGCCCGTGGCACCCGACGTGAGCATGAAGTACACGCTGCCGCGCTTGAAGAGCGCAGGCGCCTCCCGGTGCCCGCCCGGCCACGGGTTGCCGACGAGGCTCTCGATCCCGAGGAAGTCTGACGTCAGCCGGTAGATGTGCAGGTCGTAGTTCTCCCGGGCCGCGGAGACCAGGTACGCGGTGCCGTTGTCGTTGAACAGGGTGAGGTCGCGTGACATGTGCCCGAGCGGACGGAAGCTCCCGTGGTACGTGTAGGCCCCGTMGACGGTGGCCGACGACGCGACGGCCACCCTGGCCTCCGAGTAGTTGCCGGCCTGCTCCTTGTGCATCCACATGACGAACCGGCCGGTCGCCGCGTTGTAGATGACCTTGGGCCGCTCGATGTTGCCGGAGTCCAGCTCGGGCGCGGCCGCCTCGGTCAGCACGTGGTTGCGGAACTCCCAGGTGGCCAGGTCGGTCGAGCGGTACACCGACACGTACCGGAAGCTGTCGTCGGCGTTCCGGTCCTCCCCGAACCAGTAGTAGTACGAGCCGACCTTGAGCACGCCGCCGCCGTGCGCGTGGACCGGGGCACCGCCGGTGTCCCGGAACTGGGTCCCGTTGGTGATCGTGACCGTCGCCGCGACCGCAGCCGAGGCGACCAGCCCCACCGTGAGCAGGGCGCCGAGCAGGGCGGCCAGCGGGCGGGCGGCCCTCATGGCGACCACAGCTGGTTGGTGCCGCTGTTGCAGGTGTACTGCTTGAGGCGCGTGCCGTTGGCCGTGGAGGAGGACGGCACGTCGAGGCACTTGCCCGAGTGCCGCGCCACGAGCTGGAACGAGCTGCCGACCGTGCGGACCTGCCACTGCTGGTTGGTGCCGCTCCCGCAGGTGTACTGGATGACCGCCGCACCGTCGGCCGTGGAGGCGCTGGTCACGTCCAGGCACTTGCCGGAGTGCACCGCCACGACGTTCACGTAGCCGTTCCCGCGGTCGGTCAKCCGCCACTGCTGGTTCGCCGCGCTGCCGCACGTGTACTGGATGATCTCCGCGCCGTTCGCGGTCGAGCCGCCCACCACGTCGACGCACTTGCCCGAGGCTCGGTTCACGATCCGCACGGCTGATCCGCCGGCCCCGTTCCCGGCGTCCGGGTCGACCGCGTCGCCCCACGCCCAGCGCAGGCGGTTCGCACCGGACGCGCTACGGACGGTCAGGTTGGCGTTCGCGCCGCTGCCGGTCTTCGCGTACATCGAGTACCAGTCGTAGCCGATCGTCCCCGGCTTGCCGCCGAGGGCCGGCCAGTACGTCCCGCCCATGCCGTTGTCCCGCATGACCTGCGTGACCGCGCGGATGTGCCGGACGAAGTTGTCGGTGCTGCTGGCGTCCCCGTAGTTGAGCCCGCCGTCCATCGGGGCGCCGAACTCGGTCACGACGGCCCGCGACGCGCAGCTCCCGAGGCGGGTCGTCATGTGGCTCCGCCAGCCGTCGTAGGTGTTCGAGCCGTAGAAGAAGGCGTAGTGGTGGAACGAGAACAGCGTGGACGCGAAGCGGCTGTCCGTGCACAGGTCGCGCAGGTCCTGGCTGTAGCCGGTACCGCCGATGAGCACCCGCCCGGGGGGCACCGAGCTGTGGCGAGCGAGCCAGTCGGCGGCGACGGACCGCCACTCCGCCGAGGTGTAGCCGTGCGGCTCGTTCATCGGCTCGAGGTAGACCTGGCCGTTCGACCCGTACTGGGAGACCACGGTGGACCACATCGCGTGGAACGCCGTCAGGTTGGTGATCCGGCCGCCCGCGGCGGCACCGTCCTCCCAGTACGCGAGAATGACTTTCCAGCCCCGGGCGGTGGCCGCGTCGATCACCCCGCGGTAGCTGCTCCACCACGCGGTCCCGACGGTGTGGGTGTTGATCGGCAGCCGCACGGTGTTGATGCCGAGGGTGGACTGCATGTCGTCGAACACGGCGTTCGCAGTCGCCTGCACCTGTGCGTAGCTGTCGGAGCTGCTCAGCCCGTCGATGACCAGCGGTCCGGTGCTGAAGTTGTCGCCGGTCACCGCCCAGTTCATGCCGCGGAACTGCGACGTCGCAGCGGTGGCCGGCGACGAGGTGGCCACGGCGGCGAACGGCAGCAGCGCCAGGGCGCACAGCACGCTGACCACGCGGCGGCGGAGGGTGCGCCGGGCGGGCGCGCTGGAGGCATTCACGCTCATGGTGTCGACCTTGTCTGTGCGACGCTGCACGTGTCGGAGTCGGGTGAGCCTGCTTTCCTGCACGTCATCGACATGTCAGGACGTCGGCTACCGTCACATCCGCCCGCGACCCGGTCAAGATCGATCGCCACTGTGAAACGCATCAGTACTTGATCGATCAGAATCGATCAAGTACCGCCGCTAGACCATGGCGAGCACGGTGCCGGGGCGCGCCAGGACCCGGCCGACGTCCGCGAGGAACCGTGCCGCCTCAGCCCCGTCGACCAGCCGGTGGTCGAACGAGACGCTCAGCGTCATCACGCTCCGCAGCGCGATCTGGTCGCCGAGCTCCCACGGCTGACGCCGGATCGCGCCCATGGCCAGGATCGCCGCCTGGCCGGGCACCAGGATCGGCGTGCCCGTGTCGACGCCGAACACCCCGATGTTGGTGATCGTGATCGTCCCGCCGGCCAGGTCCGCCGGTGTCGTCGTGCCCGCACGGGCGTCCTGCGTCAGGTGACCGATCGCGTCGGCCAGGTCCGGCAGCCGCAGCCGGTCGGCGTCCTTGACGCACGGCACCAGCAGACCGCGCGGGGTCGCCGCCGCGATGCCCAGGTTCACGTACCCGTACTGGACGATCTCCCCCGCGGCCTCGTCCCAGTGCGCGTTCACGGCCGGGTTGCGGCCGACGGCGATCGTCACCGCCTTGGCGACGAGCGTGAGGATAGAGATGCGGTGACCCTCCAGGGCGCGATCGGCCGAGAACGCCTCCAGCAGCTCCAGCGTCGGCGTGACGTCGACGGTCAGCGACGTCGACGCGTGCGGAGCCGTGAACGCGCTCGCCACCATCGCGGCGGCGGTCTGCTTGCGGACACCGGCGATCGGCGTCCGCACCTCGCGCGCGTCGGCCTCGGCCGGGGCCTCCTGCACCGCTCGCGCGAGACCGGGCCGGTGCGCAGCGGACACGGCGTCCGGACGTCGCGCGGACGGCGACACATCCACGCCCGACACCGCGCGCAGGACGTCGTCGCGCGTGATCATCCCGTCCTTGCCGGAGCCGACCATCTTGTTCAGGTCGACCCCCAGGTCGTGCGCGAGCTTGCGGACCGGCGGCAGCACCCTCGGCCCGATCCGACCGCCCGCGAGCGCGAGCCCGACGTCGTCGGCGACGGTGTGCGCCGCGGCCCAGTCCGCCGACTTCGACCTGCGCCGCGGTCGTGACGACCCCTCGACCAGAGGCCCGTACCCGACGAGCACCGCGGTCCGCTCGGGTGCGGCGGTCGCCGCCGGGGCGACCCGCTCAGCCTCGGGCTCGTCCGCCGGCGCGGCAGGTGCGGCCCGCTCGGCGCTGACGCTCGTCGACGAGGTGCCCGTCGTGCCGCTCGGCGCGACGTCCGCACCGGCTGCCGTCGCCGGGGCCTCCACCGCGATCGTCAGCAGCGCGGTCCCGACGGGCACCGTCACCCCGGGCTCGACGAGCAGCTCGGCGACGACCCCGGCGTACGGCGACGGCAGCTGCACCAGCGCCTTCGCGGTCTCCACCTCGGCGACCACCTGGTTGAGCTCGACGGTGTCGCCGACCGCCACGACCCACTCGACCAGGTCGGACTCGGTCAGCCCTTCGCCGAGGTCCGGCAGCGTCACGGTCTTGATCGTGGTCATGACGCCCTCCATCCGGTCAGGGAGTGCTGTCTGCCCATCACCCGGTCGACCGCGTCGAGCATCCGGTCGAGGTTGGGCAGGAAGTGCTCCTCGACCTTGGCCGCCGGGTACGGGGTGTCGAAGCCGGTCACGCGCGCGGGCGCGGCCTTGAGGACGTCGAAGCAGCGGTCGGTGATGCTCGCGACGATCTCCGCGCCCAGGCCACCGCTGGCCTGCGCCTCGTGCGAGACGACGAGCCGACCGGTCTTGCGCACGGACACCTCGAGCGTGTCGAGGTCGACCGGGGACAGCGACCGCAGGTCCACGACCTCGACCGAGAGCCMGTCGTCCTGCGCGGCGAGCGCGGCGTCGCGCGCGGTGACGACGAGCGGGCCGTAGGTGGCGAGCGTGACGTCGGTGCCCTCGACGACGACGCGGGCCCGGTCGAGCAGCGGCACACCGTGCATGGACTCGTCGACCTCGCCCTTGGTCCAGTACCGGCGTTTCGGCTCGAAGAACACGACGGGGTCGTCGCAGGCGATCGCCTGCCGGATCATCGTGTGGGCGTCCTGCGGGCTGGCGCAGGTGACCACGCGCAGGCCGGGCGTGTGGGCGAAGTACGCCTCGGGCGACTCCGAGTGGTGCTCGACCGCCCCGATGCCGCCGCCGTACGGGATGCGGACGGTGATCGGCATCCGGACCGCACCCGCGGTCCGGTAGTGGATCCGCGCGACTTGCGTGACCAGCTGGTCGACCGCCGGGTACACGAACCCGTCGAACTGGATCTCGACGACCGGTCGGTACCCGCGGTAGGCGAGCCCGACGGCGACGCCCATGATCCCGGCCTCGGCCAGCGGCGTGTCCATGACGCGGTCGGTGCCGAAGTCGCGCTGCAGCCCGTCGGTCACCCGGAACACTCCCCCGAGCGTCCCGATGTCCTCACCGAGCAGGACCACGGTGGGGTCGTCGTCGAGCGCGTGCCGCAGGCCGGAGTTCAGGGCCGCGGCCAATGTCATCGTGGCCATCACGCCTCCTCGTCGAACATCGCGAGGTATGCGGCGTACTGGCTGCGCTGCCGTTCCAGCTCCGGTGTCGGCTCGACGAAGACGTCCTCGAAGAGGCTCAGCGGCTCGGGGGTCGGCAGGCCGTAGCAGCCTTCCCGCATCTGCGTGGCGAACGTGTCGGCCTTCGCCGCGATGGCCGCGGCGCGCTCGTCGGACAACGCCCCCCGGGCCCTCAGCAGCCGCTCGACCCGCCCGATCGGGTCCTTGGCCGCCCACTCCGCCTTGTCCGACGGGTCGACGTAGCGGGTGGGGTCGTCGGACGTCGTGTGCGGGCCCATCCGGTACGTCACGGCCTCGATGAACGTGGGTCCGTCGCCGCGTCGCGCCCGGTCGAGGGCCACCCGCATCGCGGCCAGGACCGCGAGGACGTCGTTGCCGTCGACCCGGATCCCGGGGATGCCGTAGCCGGCCGCGCGGTCCGCGATCGGGCGCTGCGCCTGCAGGCCGACCGGCTCGGAGATCGCCCACTGGTTGTTCTGGCAGAAGAAGATCACCGGCGCAGCGAAGGACGCGGCGAAGACCATCGCCTCGTGCACGTCGCCCTTGCTGGTGGCGCCGTCGCCGAAGTACGCGACGGCCACGGAGTCGACGCCGTCCTTGACGCACCCGAGCGCGTACCCGGTGGCGTGCAGGGTCTGCGAGCCGATCATCACCTGCGGCGTCGCCATGCCGATCGCCCGGGGGTCCCACCCGGCGAGGGCGGTCCCCCGCCAGACACGCATCAGGTCGGTCGGCTGCGCGCCGCGGCAGTACGCCACGCCGTTCTCGCGGTAGCTGCTGAACACGAAGTCGTCGCTGCGCAGCGCGCGGGCGGAGCCGATCTGCGCGGCCTCCTGGCCCAGGAGCGGCGGCCACAGCCCGAGCTGGCCCTGCCGCTGGAGCGCGACCGCCTCGGTGTCGAAGCGGCGCACGACGACCATGTCCTCGTACAGCGACAGCAGCTGCTCGTCGTCGACGTCGGCGATCCACGGGTCATAGACCGGGTCCTCGCGACGGACGCCGTCGGGGGTCACCAGCTGCAGCGCTTCCGCCTGCTGATGGGTGGGCAGGGCACGGCCGGGTGACACATCTGCACGCAACATGTTTCGCTCCGTTGTGGTGGCGGAACCGTCGCTCTTGTGAAGCTAGGCCCCATTGCCTGATGTCCCGTCAGAGTAGGTCCACATGTTGGACTAGCGCGAGTGCCGACACGGCTGCACACAATGTCGTCGTCGACAGGAGGCAGTAATGGACAAGGTCGTCCAGTCCGCCGTCGAGGCGGTAGCCGACATCCCCGACGGGGCGACCCTCGCGGTCGGTGGATTCGGCTTGTGCGGTATCCCGAGCGTGCTGATCCACGCTCTGCTCGACTCCGGTGTCCAGGACCTGGAGGTCGTCAGCAACAACTGCGGCGTGGACGACTGGGGGCTCGGCCTGCTCCTCCAGGCCGGTCGCATCCGGCGCATCGTCGCGTCGTACGTGGGCGAGAACAAGGAGTTCGCGCGGCAGTACCTGGCCGGGGAGCTCGAGGTGGAGCTGACCCCGCAGGGCACTCTCGCCGAGCGTCTTCGTGCAGGTGGGAGCGGGATCGCCGCGTTCTACACGCGCACCGGCGTGGGCACGCTGGTGGCCTCCGGAGGGCTGCCGTGGCGGTACTCCCCCGACGGCTCGGTGCTCGTGTCGTCGCCCCCGAAACCCGTCGAGACGTTCACCGTGCGGGGCGCGTCCCACGAGTTCGTCCGCGAGGAGGCCATCACCGCCGACTACGCGCTGGTGCGCGCCGCGCGGGGGGACCGGCACGGGAACCTCGTGTTCCACGCGTCCGCGCGGAACTTCAACCCGCTGTGCGCGGCCGCCGGCGCCGTGACGATCGCGGAGGTCGAGGAGCTCGTCCCGGTCGGCGCGCTGGACCCCGACTCCATCCATCTGCCGGGCATCTTCGTGGACCGCGTGGTCGCACTTTCACCCGACGAGGTCACCGACAAGCGCATCGAACGGAGGACGGTCTCATGAGCCTCACGCGTGAGCAGATGGCGGCGCGCGCCGCCCTGGAGCTCACCGACGGGGCGTACGTGAACCTCGGGATCGGGCTGCCGACGCTGGTGCCCGGATTCGTCCCGCCCGGCGTCGAGGTGGTGCTGCAGTCGGAGAACGGGGTGCTCGGCGTGGGCCCGTACCCGCTTCCCGACGACGTCGATCCCGATCTCATCAACGCCGGCAAGGAGACGATCACGATCGCCCCTGGGGCGTCGTACTTCGACTCCGCCGTCAGCTTCTCGATGATCCGCGGCGGCAAGGTCGACGTCGCGATCCTCGGGGCGATGCAGGTGTCGTCGTCCGGCGACATCGCCAACTGGATGATCCCCGGGAAGATGGTCAAGGGCATGGGCGGGGCGATGGACCTCGTGCACGGTGCGCGTCGGATCGTCGTCCTCATGGAGCACGTCGCCCGCGACGGATCCGCGAAGATCCTGCCCGCGTGCACGCTGCCGCTGACCGGGATCGGCGTGGTCGACCGGATCATCACCGATCTCGCCGTACTGGACGTCGATGTGGACGGCCTCGTGCTCCGGGAGTGCGCGCCGGGGGTGTCGGTCGACGCCGTCGTCGCGGCCACGTCCGAGGTGACCCTGCTGATCGGTCACGACGTTCGGGAGATGGTGCTGTCATGAGCGAGGTCGTGATCCTGTCCTTCGCGCGGACGCCGATGGCGCGTCTGAACGGCGGCTTGTCGTCGCTGTCCGCCGCTGCCCTCGGTGCCGTCGCGATCCGGGGTGCACTCGACCGTGCCGGCGTCCCCGACTCGCTCGTCGACCAGGTCCTCATGGGCCAGGTCGTCCAAGCTGGCGCCGGCCAGAACCCCGCACGCCAGGCGGCCGTCGCCGCAGGGCTCCCGTGGACCGTGCCCGCCATGACGGTCAACAAGGTCTGCCTCAGCGGGCTGACCGCGATCATCGACGCCGCCCGCACGATCCGGCTGGGCGAGGCCTCCGTCGTCGTCGCCGGCGGCCAGGAGTCGATGAGCCAGGCGCCGCACCTGCTGCCGGGGTCTCGGCGCGGCTGGACCTACGGGGACATCCAGGCCGTCGACTCTCTGGCGTTCGACGGGCTGACCGACGCGTTCGACCGCGAGTCGATGGGCTCGTCCACCGAGCGCGGCAACAAGTCGCTCTCGATCGCCCGGGAGGCCCAGGACACGGTGGCCGTGGAGAGCCACCGACGCGCGTCCGAGGCCGCGTCCTCCGGCGTGTTCGCCGCCGAGATCGTGCCGGTAGAGGTGCCGCAGCGACGCGGCTCGCCCGTCGTGGTCGCGACCGACGAAGGCCTCCGACCCGACACGACGCTGGAGTCCCTCGCCGCCCTGCGACCGGCGTTCTCCGCCGACGGCACCATCACCGCCGGCAACGCGTCCCCGCTCACCGACGGAGCCGCCGCCGTCGTCGTCGCCGCGCGCGAGGTCGCCGAGGCGCACGGTTGGACCTGGCTCGCCTGCGTCGGGTCGTCCGGGCAGGTGGCCGGACCCGACAACTCCCTGCACTCCCAACCCTCCGCCGCCATCACCGCCGCCCTCGACCGCGCCGGCTGGGACCTGTCGACCGTCGACTTCCTCGAGATCAACGAGGCGTTCGGCTCCGTCGTCGTGCAGTCCCTGGCCGACCTGGCGTACCCGCTGGAGCAGACGAACCTCCACGGCGGCGCGATCGCGCTCGGGCACCCGATCGGTGCGTCGGGGGCGCGGCTCGCAGGGCATGCCGCGATGGAGCTGACGCGACGCGGGCACGGACGCGCGGCCGTCGCCCTGTGCGGCGGAGGTGGGCAGGGCGAGGCGCTGCTGATCTGGCGGGACTGACCTTCGCCTGACTGCGTCAGTCGGTCATGCTGCACCCCCGGGCGGTCGAGCGGTGCGGATATTCAGGCTCAGGCGGGACCCCCGACGTGCTAGACCCGCAGTCACGCACGTGACTGACGAGGAGGCGTTCGGGCCGATGGGCACTCGGAACTATCTGGTCGAAGGGTTGTCCGGGACCGGCAAGACGACCGTCGCCGAGGAGCTCCAGCGCCGCGGCCACCACGTCGTCCACGGAGACCGAGAGCTCGCCTACCGGGGCGATCCCCGGACCGGTGCACCGACGCTCGCCGACGGGCACGAGAACCACCTCTGGGACGTCGCCAGGGTCCGCGCCCTGGTCGCAGACCACTCCCACGAGGCCACGTTCTTCTGCGGCGGCTCACGGAACTTCCCGACGTTCATCGACCTGTTCGACGGCGTCTTCGTCCTCGAGGTCGACCTCGCCACCTTGCACCGGCGGCTCGACGAGCGACCGGACTCCGAGTGGGGCGGCGGGAAGCCCACGGATCGCACGCTCATCGTGCAATGGCACCAGTCCAAGGGCGATGTCCCCCAGGACGGCGTCGGGATCGACGCCACGGCACCCGTCCACCAGGTTGTCGACGAGATCCTGCGCCGCTGCGGGATCGGTGCGTAGCCACCATCCCCGCTCGGTCGCTCCCCCGGTTGCGACACCTCCCGGACCACTGTCCAATCAGTCGCGGGGGTCGAGCTCCGAGGAGGAAGTGCCATGGACACGCAGACCATCTGGATCATCGTCGCCGTCGTCGTCGTGCTGATCATCGCCGCCGTCGCAATGTCCCGACGCAGCGGAACCCGCCGCGCCGACGCCGAACGCGCACGCGCGCAGGAGATCCGCGAGAAGGCCGCCGCCGACGAGGTCGAGGTCCAGCGCCGGGAGGCCGAAGCCGCCCGACTGGACGCCCAGGCCCGGCTCGCCCAGGCGGAGGCCGACGCCCGAGCGGCCGACGCCGCAGCGCTCCAGGCCGAAGCCCAGGCCCGCAGCACCGAGGCCAGCGGGGCACGGTCTGAGCTGGACGACCGCCTGAGCGCCGCAGACCGCATCGACCCGGACGTCGTCACCGAGGAGCAGACCACCGCCCCCGCCACGACCAGCACCGACCACGACGTCGTCGTCGAGCAGAGGACCACCGACCCGACCGTGAACAGCACGGACCGCGACGCCGTCGCCGAGCAGAGGACCACCGACCCGACCGTGAACAGCACCGACCGCGACGTCGTCGTCGAGGAGAGGCCCGCGGATCCGCGGGTGTGACGTCACCCCGCCAGAAGGCGACTCGTGCAGTGCGCACCTGCCGCCCGAAGGTTCGAGATCTCCGATCCGGTGAACACCGTCAGAGGTCGAGCGAGCGCCGCAGGCCGCGATCGACCTCCCGCATCAGCGCGAGAGGCGCTGACCCTGCCCGCTCCGCAAGATCGGTCTTGTTGAGGGTGACCGCCGCGGTGACGTTCACGACCGCGTCCCGCGGAAGCCCTGTTCCAGCGGCCGGAAGGAAGACGTTCCCAGGCATCGCTGCGAAATCCGTGTTGGAGGTGATGACCAGAGCGACGACCGTTCCCAGTTGGCTGGCGTTGTAGGTGTCGGCGGAGACCACGATGACCGGTCGGCGCTTGGCCGCGCGCGACCCGAGCGGCGCGCCGAGATCTGCCCAGTAAATTCCGCCTCGGTCGATCACCAGTCGTCCGATCCGTCGTCCAGCACACGCCGCCCCGCAGCCACCGCCACCGACGCCGAGTCGTCGCCGGCGCCGAGAGCGTCCAGCGCAAGATCGAGCTGACGGGTCACCGACTCGGCATCGAGCTCGTCGAGGTAGCGCGCCGCGGCCTGCGTGAAGAACTCGGACCGACTCATCCCTAGGTCGTGCGCGCGCCGGGAGACCCGCTCGAAGGTCTCGTCAGGAATCGAGATCGCGGTCTTCATGGGCCGGAGTATAACTCGGTATAACCTCGCTTCCGACAGATGGTTGCGCATTTCGAGGACCTTTCAGGACGATGCGAGTGCGGCCTCGACGTCGCCAGAGCGCGACGATGTTGTCGCACTGTGGAGACAGTCGATCTGCATCCGCCGGAGTCGATGGGCGCCAGCGGCTGCTCAGTCGCAGTCGTCGGGCTTCGGGATGTCGGTGCAGAGGCTGGAGACGAGGTGGGAACGGCGTTCCTCGACGGAGAACGGTGCGCTGGTGACCGACGTCTCCGCCGTGCCGACGACGTCGCGCCACTGGGTGGTGCCGTCGACCCGGTACCGACCCTTCCAGGCGGTGGTCAGCGTGATCTGCACGGTGCCGACGTCTTCGTAGAAGTGGAACGTGTCGTGGTCGGGCCACGGGTGGCCCTCGCTGCGGGTCACCAGGGTGTCGGAGTCGTCACCGAAGTCGTAGGTGAACGTGTCGGGGGTGGCGATGACGTCGATGCCGTGGCCCAGGAGCTCCGTGCGGAACGTCTGCTCGGTGCGCTCGGTGGTCACGATCGTCTCCTTGTTGACCAGCACCCACCCACGGTCGGGCTGCAGGTGCAGGACCGGCGGCGCCAACGGCAAGCGACGGAAGTCCTCTGCAGTCAGGATCGGGAGGACGTCCGCAGGACAGCCGCCGAAGTTCACCGGCGTCCAGTCGGACCACGGCTCGGTGGCAGACGCTCGCTCGCGAGCGAAGAGCGGTGGGATGGGAACATCCCCGCCACAATCGATCTCGAGCGTGAAGCCGTCCGCTTCTGAGCAGCTGCCATTCAGCGGCGTCGCGAGTCCACCCGTTGCTCCTTTGCAGATCAGTCCGTGCGCTTCCTCGCGCAGAACTCGCCCACCAGTCGAGACTGCGTGGGATTGCTGGGCAGCCTCGATCCGGTTGCCGATGATGTCGATCGCCGACGATCCAGGCGTAACCTCGCCGTGCGAGTCGACCGAGCCACCTGCCATGGCTGGTCCTGCTGCGATCGCCAGCCGGATGAACGCCGCAACCAAGGTCGACGCGGACCATCTCATGGCGTCGCCGCCGGCAACGGCGTCACGTCGACCTCGCGCACCAGCCATCCCTCAGCCCAGTCGAGAGCGAACACCATCTGGAAGTGCCCACCTGGATCMTCCGAGAGGACTTTGCCGACCGGATCGATCTCGGCCGATGGCGCCTGATCCAGCTGTACCGCTGCCGAGTACCACTGCTCTGGGCTGATCTCGGTACCGAACGCGTTGACGACGGAGTAGGCACCGCCCGTTGAGCTGTAGTTGAAGGCAGCAAGCCGTGCGACGTCGTCGACGACGCTTTGGCAGAACACGCACTCGGAAGCCGACATGGCTTCGAACGCCGTCGGGTCGAGGCTGCCGTAGCTGTACTCGTACAGCTCCAAGAAGTAGGTCGCAGCAGCAGCAGCCCCTTCCGCGCTGGGCGAGTCCATGGAGGATGGACGTTCAGGGGCAGGCTCGATGCTTGGCGTGGACGTCGGCCCGGGCGACTCTGTGCCGGCCTCGCTCGCCAACGACGGGGTCGTCGTCGGACTCGGATTCGACCCTTCGCACGCCGTCAAGCACGTCAGGAACGTCGCCGCTAGGACGACGGCCTTCGCGATCGGAACTGTGTGAGTGAGGCCCCCTGAGTGCATGGCGGGAAACCTACCGAAACCGGACGAGCACGGACCGGGGTCGGCCAGATCTGTGGACAGCCGGGACGACAGTTTCTACGCGCTCGCCTGGCGGAGGTGGCTCGTGTCGTTCAGGAGCGCGACGGCGCGGTTGTGGAAGTAGTCGTCCTCGACCAGTCGCGTGATGCTGCCGGGCGCGACCGGGAAGCTCACGCGGCTGAGGGAGTCGAGCGGCATGCCGATCCAGCGGGCGATGACGAAGGTGGCTGACCCGCCGTGGGTGACGATGATCTTCTGCCTGCACGCGTCGGCCAGGATCGTGTCCATCCCGGTGTAGACCCGTCGCGCCCACCCGGCCTTGGTCTCCGCGCCGGCCAGCCCTTCGTCGTGGTCCAGCCGTTCCCCCGTCGGCGGCGGAGGGATGAACCGCTCGCGGAACCACGCGTCCGGCTGACCGTCGCCGTCGCCGTACGACTTCTCCCGCAGCTCCGGGAGGAACCGGGGGGCGAGCCGCAGGTGGTCGGCGATGATCGACGCCGTCTGGGCGGTCCGGCGCAGGTCGGAGCTGTAGAGCTGCGCGCCGGGCCGCACCTGCTCGGCCAGGGCGGTCGCGATCAGGTGCGCATGGTCACGACCTCGTGCGGTCAGCTCCGAGTCGAACCAGCCGCCCACCCGGCCGTCCACGTGGTGGGTCGCTTCCGGGTGGGTCACGACGAGGATCTCGTTCACCGCGCGAGTCAAGCACGCCACGGTCGTGCCGGAGCCGGGCGTGGTAGACCTGCAAGCAGTCGCACGTCACCGAGGGGGCCTCGTTGCCGGACACCGCTTCGGCGTCTGACGCGGACGGCCCTGTGCACAACCGGGACGACGCTCAGCGCCGCGTGACTACAGTGCCGAGCGTGAGCCCCGACGCGTCGACACAGACCCCCTCGGGTCTGCGCGTCCACGTCGCGGAACGCACGGACGTCCTGGTCGGGGCGCTCGCTGAGGTCCTCGCCGCAGCCCCTCCTGACCCGTTCACKCCCGACGTCATCGCGGTCCCCACGCGCGGCGTCGAGCGCTGGGTCGCGCAGCGGCTCTCCCACCGGCTGGGCGCGGCGCAGGATGCGGACGGCATCTGCGCGAACGTGCTGTTCCGGTCGCCGCACCGCCTGGTGAGCGATGCGCTGGCGACGACGACGGACGAGGACCCGTGGGGTGCCGACCAGCTGCCCTGGCACGTGCTGGGAGCAGTCGACGCCCATCTCGGCGCGGACTGGCTCCGCACGGTGAGCCGGTATCTCGGTGACGACCAGGACGAGGTGCGACGCGGCCGCCGGTTCCGGCTGGCGCACCGGGTGGCCCGCCTGTTCGGGACGTACGACGTGCAGCGCCCGGTGATGCTCCGCGCGTGGGCGCGCGGTCGGGACGAGGACGGTCTCGGCACACCTCTCCCGGAGGATCTCCGCTGGCAGCCGCACCTGTGGCGGGAGGTCCGGGAGAGCATCGGCGAGCCGTCCCCGGCGGAGCGGCTCGACGAGGCACTGGACCGGCTCCGGGCAGACCCGTCGACGGTCGACCTGCCGGCACGGCTCTCGGTCTTCGGCGCCACCGCGCTCCCCGACGGCCACCTGCAGGTGCTCGACGCGCTCGCGCAGCACCGTGAGGTCCACCTGTGGCTGCCGCAGCCGTCGCTCGCGCTCTGGCGCCGGCTGACCGCGCACGGACCCACGCGCCGGACCGACGCACCGACACACGCGAGGCACCCGCTGCTCGCCTCGATGGCGGGCGATTCGACCGAGCTCGCGGGTCGGGTCCTGCAGCTCGACCMCGACGTGACCGCCCTCGAGGTCCCGCCCCGCCCCCGCACGGTGCTCGGCGCCCTCCAGGACCGCATCGCCGACGACCGTCCGGAGGGTCCGACGCACGAGGCGGCCGACGCCGACCGGTCCGTCCAGGTCCACGCGTGCCACGGCCGGTCCCGCCAGGTCGAGGTGCTCCGGGAGGTGGTCGTCGGCCTGCTCGCCGACGACGACACCCTGGAGCCGCGGGACATCATCGTGATGTGCCCGGACGTCGAGGCGTTCGCCCCGCTGGTCGAGGCCGCGTTCGGCCCGGCAGCGGGCGCCGACGAGGGAGCGCCGGAGCACCCGGGCCGCACGCTGCGGGTCCGGATCGCCGACCGCGCACCGCGGAACGCCAACCCGGTGCTCGCCGTCGTCGCGACCCTGCTGGAGCTCGCGGACTCGCGCGTCGGGGCGTCCGCCGTGGTCGACCTCGCGGGTCAGGCGCCGGTGCGCCGCCGGTTCGGCTTCGACGACGAGGAGCTCGACCGCGTGCGCGCGTGGGCGCTGGAGTCGGGGGTGCGCTGGGGCGAGGACGTGTCGCGGCGCAGCCGCTACGGCATGGGGTCGCTCCCCCAGGGCACGTGGGCCACAGCGCTGGACCGGTTGCTGCTCGGGGTGGCGATGGCCGAGGAGGACCAGCGCTTCGTCGGCACGGTCCTGCCCGTCGACGACGTCGGGTCGAGCGACGTCGACCTGGTGGGACGGCTGGCGGAGTTCGTCGACCGGCTCACCGTGACGCTCGGCGAGCTCGACGGGGCACGGCCCGCGGGCGAGTGGTTCGGCTCGCTCGACCGCGCGATCCGGCTGCTCACCGACGTGGCACCCACGGACCGCTGGCAGCAGGCGGAGGCAACCCGGGCCATCGACGCGGTGCGGACCGCCACGAGCACCACGCTGCGCCTCGCCGACGTCGTCGCGCTGCTCGAACCGCACCTGGCGGGCCGCCCGACGCGGGCCAACTTCCGCACCGGTGCGCTGACCGTGTGCTCGCTCGCGCCCATGCGCGCCGTGCCGCACCGAGTGGTCGCCCTGCTCGGGATGGATGACGGCGCGTTCCCCCGCGGGTCCGGGCGCGACGGGGACGACGTCCTGGCGCGGGACCCGCTGGTCGGTGAGCGCGACGCGCGCCAGGAGGACCGTCAGCTGTTCCTCGACGCGGTGACCAGCGCCCAGCAGCACCTGGTCGTCGTGTACTCGGGCGCCGACGAGCGCACCGGCGCGGCGCGACCGCCCGCGGTCCCGGTCGGCGAGCTGCTCGACGCCGTCGACAACGCGGTCACCTTTCCCGACGGAGCGTCCGCGCGGGACCTGGTCGTCCATCACCCGCTCCAGACGGTCGACGAGCGCAACTTCGTGCCGGGACGGCTCGGACGCAGCGAGCCGTTCAGCTTCGACGTGCTCGATCTCGCCGCGGCGCTCACGCGACGTCACCGGACCCCGCCCGGCGAGGCCCGGCCGATCGAGCCTCCGGAGTCCGACCACCTGGACCTCGAGGATCTCGCGTCCACCCTGGAGCACCCCGTCCGCGCGTTCGTCCGGACCCGGCTGGGCGCCACCCTGCCGGGCGACGAGCCGCAGCTGGACGACCGGCTCCCCCTCGAGCTCGGCGGCCTCGACCGCTGGGCGGTGGGCGACCGGCTGCTCCGCGCCGCGCTCGACGGCATCGACCTCGACGACGCCGCCGCGGCCGAGCGACGCCGCGGCCACATGCCACCGGCCACGCTCGGCGGCGCCACGCTCCAGCAGGTCCGCACGCAGGTCGAGCCGCTGCTCGCCGCGTCGGCGCGATACCTGGTGGAGCCGGACACGAGCATCGACGTCACGATCCCGCTGGACGACGGACGCGTGCTCACCGGCACGGTCAACGGCGTGCGCGGCGACGTCCTGGTCCGCACGGTGTTCTCCCGTCTCGGGGCGAAGCACCGCCTGCGCGCCTGGGTCCAGCTGCTCGCGCTGGCGTCCGCCTTCCCGGAGCGGACCTTCGAGGCGGTGACCATCGGTCGCGGCCAGGTCCGCTCGTCGCGGGTCGCCCGGCTCACCGCCCCCGAGGACCCGAGGGCTGCCCTGCGACGACTGGTCACGATCCACGACGAGGCGATGTGCGGTGCGCTCCCCCTGCCGCTGGCGACGAGCCTCGCGTACGCCCACCCACGCACGGGCGGCGGCGACGAGGCCGACGCGCTCGGCAGCGCCCGCGCGGAGCTCGGGACCGCCGAGGACGCCGCCGCGGGGCGGGGCGGCTTCGAGGCGGTCGACGACTACCACCTGCTCGTGTTCGGGGACCCGGTCACGTTCGACCGCCTCATCCTCGAGAAGGCCACCGGCCCCGAGTCCACCCGCTTCGGAGCCCTGTCGATGGCCCTCTGGTCCGACCTCGTCGCGCACGAGGAGGTCGGATGATCACGCCGTTCGACGTGTGCGGCCCTCTGCCGGAGGGCACGGTCGTCCTGGAGGCAAGCGCCGGCACGGGCAAGACGACGACGATCGCGTCGCTGACCGCCCGGTACGTCGCCGAGGGCGTCGCCCGCCTGCCCGAGCTCATGCTCGTCACGTTCGGTCGGCTGGCCACGTCCGAGCTGCGCGAACGCGTCMGCGAGCGCCTGGTCGAGGTGGAGCGTGCCCTCCGGAACGGCACGGCCTCGACGGATCCTGTCATCACCCTCCTCGCCAGCACCGACCGGGTGGCCCGGGCGCAGCGTCTCGCGGTCGCGCTGGCGGAGTTCGACGCCGCGACGATCACCACCACGCACGGCTTCTGCCAGCAGATGCTCACGTCGCTCGGCACCCTCGGGGACGTCGAGCCCGACGCGCGGCTGGTCCCGGACATCGCGTCGCTCGAGGCGGAGGTGGTCGACGACCTCTATCTGCGCAAGTACGCGTTCACGCCGGAACCGACGCTGTCCGTGCAGGACGCGCGCACGATCGCGCACGAGGCGATCAGCGACGCCGCGGCGACGCTCGAGCCCGCGGATGCGCCGTCGGAGCGGGCCCGTGACTCCTACGGGCTGGCGACGGCCGCTCGTCGCGAGCTGGTCCGCCGCAAGCGTGCCCTGCGGGTGCTCGACTACGACGACCTGCTGGTGCTGCTGCGCGACGCGCTGACCGACCCGGAGACGGGCGCCGCCGCCGCAGAACGGGTCCGCTCGCGGTACCGCATCGTGATGGTCGACGAGTTCCAGGACACCGACCCCGTCCAGTGGGACATCCTGAAGACCGCGTTCCACGACCACCGGACGCTCGTCCTCATCGGCGACCCGAAGCAGGCGGTCTACCGGTTCCGCGGCGCCGACGTCGCCACGTACCTGCGGGCCCGTGCCGTCGCCTCGACCCAGACGCTGCACCGCAACTGGCGCGCCGACCCGGCGGTGCTCGACGGGCTCGCCCCGATCCTGTCCGGGACCGCGCTGGGCGACCCCCGGATCGTCGTCCACCCGATCGAGGCGGCACGCTCCGGGCGTCGCCTGCGCGGCGGACCGGCGGTGCGCGTCCGGCAGGTCACCCGCACGGCGCTGGGTGCGGCGGACGGCGCGGCCAACCCGCCCGTCGGCAAGGTCCGCCAGTTCGTCTACGCGGACGTCGCGGCGCAGGTCCTGCGCACCCTGGCCGAGGATCAGCTTGCCGACGAGGGCGGCTGGCGCCCCGTCGAGCCGGGCGACATCGCGGTGCTCACCCGGGTCAACCGTGATGCCGTGGCGGTCCAGCGCGCCCTCGCGTCCGTCGGTGTGCCCGCCGTCATCTCGATGCTGTCCAGCGTGTTCGCGACGCCGTCGGCCCGCGACTGGCTGGTGCTGCTCTCGGCGCTCGCGCGCCCTGGGGTCAGCGGCTTCGTGTCCGCGGCCGCGCTCACGCCGTTCGTCGGCTRGACCCCGGCCGGGCTCGCGGAGGCCTCCGACGAACGTCGCGACCAGCTCGCCGACCTGCTCCGCACGTGGTCGCGCGTGCTCGACGACCACGGAGTCGCGTCCCTGCTCGAAGCCACCGCCGCGGCCGGCCTGCGTGAACGGCTGGTGCGGCTGCCGGACGGCGAGCGCCGCCTGACCGACGTCCGGCACATCGGCGAGGCGCTGCACGCGGCCGCGACGGACGACGGGCTCGGCGCCGCCGCGCTGCTCGAGTGGCTGCGTGCCCGCGTCGACGAGGCCGGTCAGGACTACGCCGAGGAGCGCAGCCGACGTCTGGAGACCGACACCGCAGCCGTGCAGGTCATCACCGTGCACGCGAGCAAGGGGCTGCAGTTCCCCGTCGTGCTCGTGCCCTTCCTGTGGGACAAGTACACGCCGCCCAGCCCTGCGACCGTCGGGTACGACCGGGACGACCTGCGACTGCTGCACGTCGGCGGCAAGGGCAGCCCGGGATACGACGAGGCACGAGCAGCCGGTGCTGCTGCGGACGACGGTGAGGGTCTGCGCCTCGCGTACGTCGCGCTCACGCGGGCCACCAGCCAGGTCGTCGCCTGGTGGGCGCCGTCGGCCAACTCAGCACGCGGTGCCCTCACCCGGCTGCTGCTCAGCGCCCGCGACGCCGACGGCAACCCCGCCGAGCTGGTGAGGTCGACCACGGACGCGGCGACGACGAGCACGTTGCAGGCCCGTGCGACCGACGCGCTCGCCGTCGAGGTGGTGACGTCGGCGTCGGCGGTCAGCCCGTGGGCCCCACCCGCGCCGACGGCCGCGGACCTGCGCGCCGCGACGCTCCACCGTCTGCCGGACGTGGCGTGGCGCCGGACCTCGTACTCGGCTCTGACGGCGGCCGCGCACGACACGGGGCGCGTCGGGACCGAGCCGGAGTCGCCGGGGGTGCAGGACGAGCCCGACGGGCTGACAGGTGTCCCGGTGGCCGCCGACTCCGACGACGGCCTCGGCCGCGATGTCCCGTCGCCGATGGCGGACCTGCCGTCCGGCACCGTGTTCGGCACGTTCGTCCACCGCGTGCTGGAGCTCGTGGACACGGGCGCGCCGGACCTGGCTGCCGAGGTGGCCGCGCGCTGCGCCGAGCTGACGGCCGACCCGGAGACGACCGCGTCGGCTCTGCTCCCGTCGCTCCACACCCCGCTCGGTCCCCTGGCCGGCAACGTGTCCCTGGCGGCGGTCGGGTCGCGGGACCGTCTGGCGGAGCTCGACTTCGAGCTGCCGCTCGCGGGTGGCGACTCCGACCCCCGCCGAGCCGCGAGGACCATCCGCGACGTGGCCGGCCTGCTGCGCACCCACCTCCCCGCCGACGACCCGTTCGCGCCTTACGCCGACCGCCTCGACGGGCTCGCCGGCGCCCGACTGCGCGGCTACCTCACGGGCTCCATCGACGCGGTCCTGCGCGTGCCCGCCGACGTGCCGGGCGGTCACCGGTATCTCGTCGTCGACTACAAGACCAACCGGCTCGGCACGTTCGACGAGCCCCTCACCCTCTGGCACTACCGACCGTCGTCCACGCTCGCCGCGATGATGGATGCCCACTACCCGTTGCAGCTCCTCCTGTACTCCGCGGCGCTGCACCGCTACCTGCGCTGGCGCCTCCCGGCTTACGACCCGGCCTCGCACCTCGGCGGCGGCCTCTACCTGTTCCTGCGCGGGATGGCCGGACCGGCCACCCCGACGACCGACGGCGTGCCGTTCGGCGTGGTCTCCTGGCGCCCGCCGGCCGCGCTCGTCGTCGCCCTCTCCGACCTGCTGGCGGGCTCATGACGACCACCGACGACCCGTACGCCGCGAGCATCCCCTGGCGCGTGACCGGTCTGCTCGCGGGCGTCGAGGAGCTGACCTCGGCCGATGTGCACGTCGCCCGGCGTCTCGGCGCGATCGGCGGCGAGGACGACGAACGCGTCCTGCTCGCCGCCGCGCTCGCGGTCCAGGCTCTGCGGAGCGGGTCCGTCTGCGTCGTCCTCGATGCGGACCCGGCCTGGCACGACGCGATCCGCCGCAGTCCGATCGTCGCCGACGGCCCGGGCGGACCCGCGGACCGGCCGTTGCGCTGGGTCGACGGCCGCGTGTACCTCGACCGCTACTGGCGCGACGAGCAGACGGTCCGGTCGGCGATGCACGAGCGCCTCGCCCGACCGGCCCCCGCCGACCCGGTCGCGTTGTCGTCGGCGATCGACCGCCTGTACCCGTCGGCCACCGACGACGCCCAGCGCGAGGCGCTCCGCACGGCCGCGACCTCGCACCTGACCGTGCTGACGGGCGGCCCGGGCACCGGCAAGACGACGGCGGTCGCGCGCCTCGTCGCCGCGCTCCAGGCCGCCGCCGGCCCCGGTCTGCGCGTCGCGCTCGCCGCCCCGACCGGCAAGGCTGCCGCACGCCTGCAGGAGTCGGTCGGTGCGGAGGTCGCCGGGCTCGAAGGCGTCGGTCCCCTGCACGCCACCACCGTCCACCGCCTGCTCGGCTGGCGTCCCGGCACGACCACCCGCTTCCGCCACGACCGCCTGCGCCGGCTCCCGCACGACGTCGTCATCGTCGACGAGTCCTCGATGGTGTCTCTGTCCCTGATGGCGCGCCTGGTCGAGGCCCTCCGCCCGACCGCGCGGCTGGTGCTCGTCGGCGACCCGGACCAGCTGGCCAGCGTCGACGCCGGTGCGGTCCTCGGCGACCTCGTCGCCGCACTCCCCCGTGGCGTGGTCCGTCTCACCCACGCGCACCGGTACGGCCCGTCGCTGGCCGCGCTCGCCGAGGCGATCCGGCTCGGTGACGCCGACGCGACGCTCGGGCTCCTGCGCTCCGGCGACGAGCACCGGTCGTTGGTGGAGCCGGCAGACGATCGTGTGTCCGCGCAGGACGTCGCCGGGCTCAAGGCCGACATCGAGTCCAGCGGCCACGCCCTCGCGGAGGCCGCCCGGGCCGGTGACGCGCCCGCCGCACTGCGGGCCCTGGGCGCCCACCGCCTGCTGGTCGCCCACCGCGAGGGCCCGTTCGGCCTGGCCCACTGGGCGGCCGCCGCGGAGGCGTGGGTCGGCGCAGGCCCGGGCGCGTGGCCCCTGGGCCGACCGCTCCTCGTCACCGAGAACGACCGCGCCGGAGGCCTGTTCAACGGCGACACGGGCGTCGTCATCTCCGACGGGCTCGGCGGTGTGATCGTCGCGTTCGGTGAACCCGACGCCCCGCGCCTCGTCCGCGCGTACCGCCTGCCCGCCGTCCACCCCGTGCACGCGATGACCGTCCACCGAGGTCAGGGCAGCCAGTTCGCCCGCGTCACGCTCCTGCTGCCTCCGGCCACGTCTCCGCTGCTCACCCGAGAGCTGCTGTACACGGCGGTCACCCGCGCCCGCGAGCACGTGCGCGTCATCGGCACGGAGGAGGCCGTCCGCGCCGCCGTCGACCGACCTGCCCGCCGTGCCAGCGGGCTGCGCGAACCGCGCTGAGGTGGCCTACTCCGAGTTCTTCGACGCCAGCAGGTCTCCCGCGCTCTTGTCGGCGAACGCCGTGAGCGCCTGCTGAGCAGAGCCGAACAGGACCGCGAGCGCGAGCAGCTGCGGCACACCCTCGGCCTTCGTGGCGGCGACGAGACCGCCGGCGACGAACATCACCCCGACGACCGCGAGCAGCGGGCCGATCGCCAGCTTGAGCAGACCCTGCTGGATCGGCAGACGGTACGGGAGCCCGCCCGATCGCGCGCGGATCGTCGTGGGCACCGCGGTGATGAAGGCTCCGAGGGAGCCCGCCACCATGACGAACGCGAGCAGCACCCAGGGCGACCCGGTGAAGCCTGTCGGCGCCGGGATCAACCAGATGCTCGGCATCACCCACTGCACGGCGAGCAGCGCCAGGACGGACGCCACGGTCAGGAGCGTGATCCCGAGCATCCCGTTGCGCAGGCGGCGCGCGGTCTCGTGGAACTCGTCGGACGCGTGGTGCGACCTCTCGAGCAGGTCCCGCACCCCGCTGCGGAACTCGTCGAGGTCCTTCGGCGCGACCCGTGTCCATCGCAGCGCCTGGCTGACCGACTGGTCGTGCGTCGGCAGGTACTTCTTGGCGTCCGTGACGATCCCGTCGAGGCTGCCCTTGAGGTCCTTGGCAGACCGGAACATGACCAGCGCTCGCTCGACGCCGTGCAACGTCTGCCAGACCGCGCCGATCCGGGCGCCCGTGAGCCAGTCGCGCAGGCCCTGCGCGGTCCAGTGGCGCTCTGGGTTGCCGCGTCCGAGCAGCATCGCGTCGACGTCCCG
The DNA here is from genome assembly GCF_054049655.1 of Cellulomonas sp. P5_C5. Lineage (NCBI taxonomy): Bacteria > Bacillati > Actinomycetota > Actinomycetes > Micrococcales > Cellulomonadaceae > Cellulomonas > Cellulomonas sp. P5_C5. The sequence goes on from NZ_JBFULY010000016.1 coordinate 37,070, forward strand.
GAGGTCCTTGCGGAGCATGGCGACGACCTCGGCCCGCATCGTGCTCTGGAGCGCCTCGATCTGCAGCAGCAGCTCACGACGCCGCACCTCCGGCTCCGCCTGCCAGGACGCCAGCCCCATGAACATCGGCGCCTTCGTACCGCCGCCGGTGTCCCGGTCGGACCGCGGTGGTGGATCGGGTGGAACCTTGGGTGGGCTCGCCGCGGCGCCGAAGTAGTTGTCAGCCTGTGCCTTGAACATCGTCGTGCTCCCCTGCGACTCGGATGAACCTGCCGATGAAGTCAGGACCCGAAGGGGTGGGCGTCGATACACCCGTGTCGCAATCGTGACGCGGCTCGGGTCGGGTCTCTCAGCGCAGCTCGGCGGGCACGAGGTCGAGGGCGTGCTCGCGCACGTGGTCGAGGGCCCGCTTGACGGCGCCGGCGGTCACGATGTCGCGACCGAGCGCGGACGCGAGGACCTCGATGCCCGGCGGGTCGACGTAGCGGTCGAGCTCGTGCCGCACCAGCTCCAGCAAGGGCTCGCAGGACTCGGCGACGGCGCCGGCGATGATGACGCGCTCCGGGTCGTAGATGCTCGCGAACGTCGCGACGATCCGCGCCAGGCGCGCCGCCACGTGCTCGACGACGCTGACGGCGAGCGGGTCCTCGCCCAGGGCCGCGGCGAAGACGTTCGCGGCGTCCAGCGTCGTGGGGTCGAGCTCCTGCAGGGACGAGCCGGTCCGCCCGTCGAGGCGGGCCAGCTGCGCGCGGGCGTCGTCACGCACGAGGGCCCCGATCCCGTCCGCTGAGCCGACCCCCTCGACGAAGTCCAGGTAGCGCATCTCCCCCACCCCGCCGTGCGCTCCGCGCAGGAGGCGGCCGTCGTCGACGACGCCGGCACCGAACCGTTCACCGGCGAGCAGCGTGACGTGGCACCGAGCGTCGCGGCCGTGTCCCTGCCAGGCCTCGGCGACGGCGGCCAGGTTCGCGTCGTTGTCGGTCAGGGTGGTCCAGCCGTGCCGATCGCGCAGGTGCAGGGCGATGTCGGGGTTCATCAGCTCCCAGAACGGGTTGTCCTGGAAGACGGTGCGACCGTCCCGGTCGACGGGGGCGGGCACCCCGACCGCCACGGCCAGCACGCTGCGCAGGTCCGCGCCCGCATCGGCCAGGGCGCCCAGGGTGCCCTCCTCGATCAGCGCGAGCCGACGCGACGTGGTGCCGTCCTGCGGCGTGACGGGCAGCACCGTGCGGGAGAGCGTGGCCCCGCGCAGGTCCGCGACGGTCGCGCTGATCCGGTGCTGACCTGCGTCGACACCCACGACGACGCCGGCGCGGGCGTCGAACGCGTAGCGACGGGCGGGCCGGCCGTTGCGCTGGTCCGCGGCCCGCAGGCTCTCGAGCTCGGTGACCCAGCCCTGGTCGATGAGCTCGTCGCAGACGCCGTGCAYGGTCGCCCGCGAGAGCCCGGTTGCGTCGATGAGCGCTGACCCGGTGACCTCCTCGGCGTCCCAGAGATGGTCGAGGACGAGGCGCGCGCTGGCCTCACGCAGATGCCGCGACGACACCGGGACCCGCACCACCACTTGACCTCCTCCGTCGACACCGTCACTCTAGTGCCGCGACTTAAATTTAGGACCTACATCAAATCGGGGAAACGAGTGACTGCTGAGCTGGCGACCACGCTCGACGCGGCCTGGTGGCGGCAGGCCGTCGTCTACCAGGTGTACCCCCGCAGTTTCGCCGACTCGAACGGCGACGGCATCGGGGATCTGCCCGGCATCACGGGCAAGGTGCCCTACCTGCGCGAGCTCGGGGTCGACGCCGTCTGGCTGAGCCCGTTCTACCCCTCGGCCCTGGCCGACGGCGGCTACGACGTCGACGACTACAGGGACGTCGATCCCCGGATCGGGACGCTCGAGCAGTTCGACGAGCTGCGCGCAGCCCTGCACCGCGCGGGCATCCGGCTCATCGTCGACATCGTCCCCAACCACACCTCCAACCGGCACGTCTGGTTCCAGGAGGCGCTCGCCTMCGACCCGGGMTCGCGTGCCCGCGAGCGCTACATCTTCCGGCCGGGCCGCGGTGCGGGCGGCGAGCTCCCGCCGAGCGACTGGACCTCCACGTTCGGCGGCCCGGCCTGGGAGCCCGTCGGCGACGGCGAGTGGTACCTGCACCTGTTCGCCCCCGAGCAGCCCGACCTCAACTGGGCCGACGACGAGGTGCGCCAGGAGTTCCTCACGACCCTGAAGTTCTGGGCAGACCGGGGCGTCGACGGGTTCCGCATCGATGTCGCGCACGCGCTGGCCAAGGACCTCACCGAGCCCCTCGCCAGCCAGGCAGACCTGGAGGCGGACATCTGGGGTGGTGCTCACCCGCTCGAGGACCGCGACGAGGTGCACGACATCTACCGCGAGTGGCGCCGGCTGTTCAACCAGTACGACCCGCCGCGCACCGCCGTCGCCGAGGCGTGGGTGCCCGCGCACCGGCGCTCCCGCTACGCCTCCCCCGAAGGGCTCGGCCAGGCGTTCAACTTCGACCTCCTCGAGGCGGGGTGGGACGCGACGGCGTTCACGACGATCATCGACAAGAACCTCGAGCTCGCCCACGAGTCGGGCGCGTCGTCCACGTGGGTGCTGTCCAACCACGACGTGGTGCGGCACGCCACCCGGTACGCGCTGCCGGAGGGCGCCGACCTGGTCGCGTGGCTCCGCCACGACGGAGCCGAGCCGCAGGCGGACGACGAGCGCGGTCGTCGTCGCGCGCGCGCCGCGACCCTGCTCACCCTGGCCCTCCCCGGGTCCGCCTACCTCTACCAGGGTGAGGAGCTGGGCCTGCCCGAGGTGGCGGACCTGCCTGCGGAGGCCCTGCAGGACCCGACGTACCTGCGTTCCGGCGGCGAGCAGAAGGGCCGGGACGGCTGCCGCGTGCCGCTGCCGTGGTCGGCGGACGGCCCGACGCTCGGCTTCGGCGACGAGCTGGCGCACCTGCCGGTCCCCGCCGACTTCGCTCGCTTCGCCGTCGCGCGGCAGGAGTCCGACGAGACGTCGACCCTGAGCTTCTACCGACGGGCGCTCGCCGAGAGGCGACGTCTTCTCACCGGGGAGACCCTGGAGTGGCTCACGCCCACGCATCCGACGGTCGTCGCCTTCCGGCGGCCCGGCGGCTGGACGTCCGTCACCAACTTCGGGAGCTCGCCGGCGCCGATGCCGGCCGGCTCCGTGATCATGTCCAGCGCTCCGGTAGTGGGGCGCGAGGTGCCGGCGGAGACCACCGTCTGGCTGCAGCAGGTCGACCCGCACGACTGACGCAGGCGGCAACCCTGCCGCCCGGTGACTTCGACCAACGGAGGCGAAGGCATGACGTCCAGTACCCCCTCAATGTCCCCCCTCATGTCGGCACAGCTGGGCCGACGCGACTTCCTGCGTGGCATCGGGGTCGCGGGCGCGAGCCTCGCTCTCGCGTCGTGCGCCCGCAGCCCAGGCGGCTCCGGAGCCACCGAGATCGTCTTCTACCAGTCGAAGCCCGAGGTGATCGGCTACTTCGACGAGCTCATCGACCAGTTCCACCAGACGCAGTCCCGTGTCCGGGTCCGCCACGACGCCGCGTCCAACCTGGCCGGGACCTTCGTGCGGGAGTCCCCACCCGACATCGGCTGCCTCAACTACAACTTCGAGGTCTCCCGCTATGTGGAACGGGGAGCGCTGAGCGACCTCGGGGACATGCCCGAGGCCGACCGGATCCTCGACGAGCTCAAGCCGCTCATCGACGTCACGGCCACCTACCCGGACCGCACCAGCGTCATCCCGTACTCGCTCATGGCGGCGGCCGTGCTCTACAACCGGCAGATCTTCGCGGACCACGGCCTGACGGTCCCGACCACCTGGGACGAGCTCATCGCGGTGTGCGAGACGCTCGCGGCCGCGGGCGTCACCCCGCTGTACAGCACGTTCAAGGACCCGTGGACGATCGCGCAGGGTTCCTTCGACTACTCGGTCGGCGGCACCGTCGACACGACGAAGTTCTTCAACCAGCTCAAGCGGCAGGGCACCAACGTCGGACCCGACTCGCCGGTGTCCTTCGAGAAGCAGTTCCTCGCTCCGGTGCAGCAGATGCAGGAGCTCGTCCCGTACTCGCAGGAGAACGCGGCGAGCCGCGGCTACGGGGACGGGAACGTCGCGTTCGCGAACGGCGAGGCGGCCATGTACCTGCAGGGTCCGTGGGCGATCGGCGAGATCGCGAAGTCGAACCCGGACCTCGACGTCGGTGCGTTCCCCCTGCCGATGACGGACGACCCGGCCGACCGCAAGGTGCGGGTCAACATCGACCTCGCCCTGTGGATCCCCGAGGGCTCCCGGAAGCAGGAAGCCGCGCGCGAGTTCCTCGCGTTCCTCATGCAGCCCGAGGTCATCGACGCCTACAACGCCCAGGCGCTGGGCTTCGGCGTGACCAAGGACGCGGCCCCGGTCACCAACGACACGCTGGTGGAGCTGAAGGAGTACTACGACGACGCCGCCTTCTACCTGGGTGCGTCACAGCTGGTCCCCCAGTCGATCCCGCTGCAGAACTACACGCAGTCGCTCGCCTCCGGGGCCGACCCGGAGCCCATCCTGCGGACCCTCGACGCCGACTGGCGGCGCCTGGCCTTCCGTTCCTGACGACCTCACCCTGCGAACGGAGACCTCTCATGGCCACAGCAGCTGCCACCCGGCCGAGGAGCCGCGACGTCGCGGCACCGACGCCGATCAGAGCCAGGCGCCCCCGGGTCAACCGGACGTTCTACCTGTTCCTGCTGCCCACGCTCGTCCTCTTCACGCTCTGCATCACCCTGCCGGCGATCATGGGCATCACGTTCAGCTTCACCGACTCGGTCGGGTTCGGGGAGTTCCAGTTCATCGGCCTGACCAACTACGTGGCGCTGTTCTCGGACCCCGCGATCCGCAGCTCGTACCTGTTCACCATCGGGTTCGCGCTCGTCACGGTCCTGCTGGTCAACCTCCTCGCCTTCCTCCTCGCCGTCGGCCTGACCGCCAAGATCCGCGGGAAGATCGCGCTGCGCGCCGCGTTCGTGCTGCCCATGGTCATCTCGGGCATCGTCATCGCGTACGTCTTCAACTTCCTGTTCTCCAACTCGCTCCCGCAGCTCGGGCAGGCGGTCGGCATCTCGGCGCTCGAGCAGAGCCTGCTGGCCAACCCGGACCTGGCCTGGGTCACGATCGTCATCGTCACGGCCTGGCAGGCGATCCCCAGCGCCCTGCTCATCTACATCGCGGGGATCCTGTCGATCCCGGCCGAGGTCTACGAGGCGGCGTCGATGGACGGGGCGTCCCCGATGCGACGCCTGGTCTCCATCACGCTGCCGCTCGTGGCGGGCTACGTCGTGATCAACCTGGTCATCGGCTTCAAGAACTTCCTCAACGCGTACGACATCATCGTCGGCCTGACCAACGGCGGTCCCGGCACCGCGACCCGCAGCGTCGCCATGACGATCTTCTCCGGGTTCACCGGCGGCGACTACGCCTACCAGATGGCCAACGCGACGATCTTCTTCCTCATCGCCGTCGTCCTCGCCGTGATCCAGCTACGCCTCAACCGCGGAAGGAGCGCGTTCTGATGACTGCCCAGACCCTGGTCACCACGACCCCCGCCCAGGTCCCGATCCGTACTCGCCGGCGCTTCCTCGGCAAGGGCGGCGAGGACCGCCCGAGCTGGGGCACCACCGTCGTCCTCGTCCTGTGCACGCTCGCCGTCATCGTGCCGCTCTACGCGACCGTCACGATGGCCTTCAAGACCACCGAGCAGTCCGTCGACGGGCAGGTGTTCTCCCTGCCGAACCCGATCAGCGTCGACKGGTTCGTCCAGGCGTGGGAGCTCACCGACTTCCCCCGCGCGTTCGCCATCTCCGTGTTCGTCACCGCGGTCACCGTCGTCGGCACGGTCCTGCTCGCGGCCTTCGCGGCCTACGCCATCGCCCGCAACTGGGACCACAAGTTCTTCCGCTGGTCGTTCTTCTACCTGCTCGCCGCGATGTTCCTGCCGTTCCCCGTGCTGGCCCTCTCCCAGGTCAAGCTCACCGGGATGGTCGGCCTCGCCAACCCCGTCGGCGTCGCGCTCCTGCACGTGATGTTCCAGCTGTCGTTCAGCGTCCTGCTGTTCACCGCCTTCATCCGGGGCCTTCCCGAGGAGCTCGAGGAGAGCGCCCGGCTCGACGGCGCCACGACCTGGGTGGTGTTCCGGCGCATCGTCTTCCCGATGATGGCCCCGATGAGCGCGACCGTCGCGATCTTCGCGTTCCTCGCCTCGTGGAACGACTTCATGATGCCGTCGCTCATCACCGCCGACTCCACGCTGCAGACCCTCCCCGTGCTGCAGAACATCTTCCAGACCCAGTTCAGCAGCAACTACAACGTCGCGTTCGCGTCGTACCTCATGGCCATGACGCCCGCGATCATCGTGTACCTGTTCACCCAGCGCTGGGTGATGTCCKGGGTGACCCAGGGGGCGATCAAGTAGCGCCCCTCGCCACCTGTGCGAGTTTGGACCCGTGCAGCTCCTGTCGCACGGGCGACGCGGTCCCCGGTCCGGGGTTCGCCTGCCGGCCATCGCCGGCGGGCAGACCGAGCTCGGCTGGTTCCTCACGGCGGAGCAGCGCGGCAACGACGCGACGCGGATCCGGCCGTGGACCGAGGGCAACGCGGTGCGACCGCTCGTGCACGGCTCCACGTACTTCGCCGTGCTCGCCGAGGCGCTGGAGCACGCGGGCCCAGGCGACCTGGTGCTGTTCAGCGACTGGCGCGGAGACCCCGACCAGCAGCTGACGGACGGTGGGGCGACCGTCCGGGAGGCACTGTCGGCCGCCGTACTGCGGGGCGCGCTGGTCAAGGGGCTCATGTGGCGCTCGCACCTGGACCGGCTGCGGTTCTCCAACAAGGAGAACCGCACTCTTGCCGAGCGGGTCAACGACGTCGGCGGCGAGGTGCTGCTCGACCAGCGGGTGCGGACGGTCGGCAGCCACCACCAGAAGTTCGTGGTCATCCGCCACGCCGGGCGGCCGACCGACGACGTCGCCCTGCTCGGCGGGATCGACCTGGCGCACGGCCGGCGCGACGACGCCGACCACCACGGCGATCCGCAGGCGCTCCCGTTCGCCCACCAGTACGGGCAGCGCCCGCCGTGGCACGACGTCCACGTCGAGATCCGCGGCCCCGCCGTCCGCGACGTCGAGGACGCGTTCCGGGAGCGCTGGGAGGATCCCGCCGCACTGTCGAGGCTGCCGTGGCAGACGGTGCCCGACGTGGTGCGTCGGGAGGACCGCCAGCCCAGCCGGCTCCCGCCGCCGGCACCCGACCCGCCGACGGCCGGCACCTGCTCGGTCCAGCTCCTGCGCACGTACCCCCAGCGCCGTCCCGGGTACCCGTTCGCACCCGCCGGCGAGCGCAGCGCCGCCCGCGGGTACGCCAAGGCGCTGCGGCGGGCCCGGCGGCTCGTCTACGTCGAGGACCAGTACCTGTGGTCGGCCGACGTCGCGCAGGTCTTCGCCGCAGCACTGCGTCGTGAGCCCGGGCTCCACCTCGTCGCCGTCGTCCCGAGGTACCCGGACCAGGACGACCGGCTCGGCCTCCCGCCGGTGCGGCTCGGGCACGCGCAGGCCCTGCAGATCGTGCGCGCCGCCGGGGGCGACCGCGTCCAGGTCCTCGACGTCGAGAACCACGCCGGCCACCCCGTCTACGTGCACGCCAAGGTCTGCGTGATCGACGACGTCTGGGCCACCGTGGGCAGCGACAACCTCAACCGGCGGTCCTGGACGCACGACTCCGAGCTCACCGCCGCGATCCTCGACCAGCACCTGGACGGACGGGAGCCCCGCGACCCCGCAGGCCTCGGCGACGGTGCGCGACGCTTCGCACGCGAGCTCCGGCTCGAGCTCCTGCGCGAGCACCTCGACCGCGACGACGACGAGGGCCTGATCGACCCGGGCGACGCGATCGAGGCCGTGCGCGCGAGCGCGGCCGCCCTCGACGCGTGGCACGAGGGCGGACGCTCCGGCCCGCGCCCGCCCGGCCGGCTGCGCGCCCACACCGTGGCGCGGATGCCGCTCTGGCAGCGTCTGCTCGCCGCGCCGACGTACCACGCGATCGTCGACCCCGACGGGCGACCAGCCTGGCTGAAGGTGCGTGGGCAGCACTGACTGCTAGCCGACGTCGCGCAGGGCCGTCCGACCCACGCGTCGGGCCGGCAGGCTGTCGGAGGCGTTCATCCGCTCCGCCGCCGCCAGCACGGCCGCCCGCAGGTCCGCGTTCCGCCTGCTCACCGCTCGCAACGCCATCGAGATCGACTTGCCCACCAGCGGACGCTCGTCCCCTGCGTGCTTCTCGACGAGCCCGAGTCCCGCGCGGAAGTCGTCGTCCGCGGCGACGTCGTCATGCAGCGCGAGGCTCCACAGCAGGGCGAACGACGCCCGCCGTACGAACAGCGCGTCGTCGGCGGCCCAGGGCCCGAGCCGGCTCCACGCATCCGGTGCGCGGTCGAAGAGCGTGAAGCACACGGTGTCGCAGATCGCCCAGCTGTCGAAGTCCGCGCACCAGGCGTCCATCTGCGCGACCGTCACCACCGCCGGGTCGTCGACGAGCCCCGCCACGACCCGCGCCTCGTAGACGCCGGTCGCCCACAGGTCCGCCGCCAGATCGTGGTCGCGTCCGAGACCACGAGCGACGCGCTTCATGTCCGCCATCGACACCCCGAGGGCCGCGTCGACGTGGATCCCGTACCGCGGCCCCAGCAGCGCGCGGGCATCGGCCGACGCGTGCTCCTGCAGCATCGCCATCACGTCGGATGCCTGCATGCCGTCTCCGTCCGTCGGGGACCGTCCGCGGATAGTCTCCCCGTGTCAGATCACCGTCGGGAGGGTTTCACGTGTCGTACACCGTCAACTTCGTCGAGGTGTCCACCGTCGGGCTGGAGTCCTCGCCGGTGGCCGAGGCGCTCGCCGGTCTGCGGGCCAACGAGGCGCGCTACTTCACGAACAAGTTCGACCACGTCTTCACGGTCGACCCGGCGAGCGAGGCGACGGAGACCGTCGACTGGGTGCACGGCATCCTGAAGGACGAGCGCGACCTCGTGATCGCGTCCCGCCCGCTCGAGGCGACGCAGTTCGTCGTCGACGGGACTCGGTGGGCCTACGTGTTCTACGAGTCCGGGCTGTCGATCAACGTGCTGTACGGCCTGGCGGAGGGGTCGAAGCGTGCGGTCGGGTTCAAGCTGTCCGACGGCATGGACGTCCCCGAGGAGCTCGCGGACCGCTTCAAGTTCGCCCGGCAGAAGTCGAAGCTCGCCGGCACGATCCGCGGCTCGTTCTTCGTGATCAAGGGCGAGCACTGAGCCGCGTCATTCCAGCACCGGCGCCAGCGCACCGGGTACCCCCACCCAATGACCCGGTGTCCGAGCCGCGTCAAGAGTCCGGTTCGGTGCGCGGCCCCGCGCGCGTGCTGCCTAGGCTCCAGGGATGGCCACAGTCCTCCTCGTCCGGCACGGTCGGAGCACGGCGAACGTCGCGGGGATCCTGAGCGGGCGGACCGCCGGGGTCGACCTGGACGACGTCGGGCGCAGCCAGGCCGCGCGGGCGGCGGAACGGATCGCCGTCGTGCCGCTCGTCGCGGTGGTGTCGAGCCCGCTGGCGCGCTGCCGGCAGACGGCGCGGTCCATCGCGGAGCCGCACGCACTCACGACCCTGATCGAACCCGGCATCACCGAGTGCGACTACGGGCAGTGGCAGGGTCGGCCCCTCCGCGAGCTCGCCAAGGACCCGCTGTGGTCGGTGGTCCAGACGCAACCCTCCGAGGTCACCTTCCCCGGGGGCGAGTCGATGGCCGCCATGCAGGACCGGTCCGTCGCGGCGATCCGTCGGCACGACGCAGCGATCGAGGCCGAGCACGGCGCCGGCGCGGCCTGGGTCGCCGTGACGCACGGGGACATCGTCAAGTCCGTCCTCGCCGACGCCCTCGGCATGCACCTCGACCTCTTCCAGCGCATCAGCGTCAACCCCGGATCGGTCTCGATCGTCCGGTACGGGAGCGCCCGGCCCGAGGTCGTGGCGACCAACACCGACGCCGGTGACCTCTCCTGGCTGCGCGCCGCCGGTCCGGCCGGCGACGCGCAGGTGGGCGGCGGCGCCGGTCACGAATCGTAAGGTGGGCGACGTGACGGCTCTTGTTCACCAGTTCGACTGGCCCGACCGTGTCGTCGTCGGCACCGTCGGTCCCCCCGGTTCGCGGACCTTCTACCTCCAGGTGCGCGACGGCGCCCGGAGCGCGAGCGTCGCCCTGGAGAAGCAGCAGTCCGCCCTGCTCGCCGACAAGATCGACGAGATCCTGGACGCGCTGATGGCCGACGAGACGAACAGGTTCAGCGTTCCCGCTGCCACGCCCGCCGAGCTCGTCGACGACGGACCCCTGGACCAGCCCGTCGAGGAGCAGTTCCGCGCCGGGCTGCTGCGCCTCGCGTGGGACCCGTCGACCGCCCAGGTGGTCGTCGAGGCGTTCCGGCTGGACGAGAGCGACGACGAGAGCGACGACGAGGCAGTCGAGCCGAGCGAGGTGCTCCTGGTCCGGATGCCGGTCGGGACCGCGCGGGCGTTCGTCGACCGCACCCGACAGGTCGTCCGCGCGGGCCGACCCCTGTGCCCGACCTGCGGCGAGCCCTTTGACGACGGCCACGTGTGCGGCGCTCCCACGACGTGACCGACCTCGTCAGCGGGGAGCTCGAGGTCGTCGGGCGCATCACCGTCGCCTCGAACGCGACCTTCCTCGCCACGATCGACGGCGTCAGCGTCGTCTACAAGCCCGTCGCCGGGGAGCGGCCCCTGTGGGACTTCCCCGACGGCACGCTGGCGAACCGGGAGGTCGCGGCGTACCTCGTCTCGGAGGCGTTCGGGTGGGACGTCGTGCCGGAGACCTGCCTGCGCGACGGCCCGCTGGGTCCGGGGATGGTGCAGCTCTGGCAGCAGCCCGACGCCTCGCAGGACCCCGTCGACATCGTCCCGGCGCGGTCCGTCCCGCCGAAGGGCTGGCGCGCGGTCTTCCAGGGTGTCGACGAGGACGACCAGCCCCTCACCCTGATCCACGAGGACTCCCCCGCGCTGCGCCGGATGGCCGTGTTCGACGTCGTCGTGAACAACGCCGACCGCAAGGGCGGCCACGTCCTCCCGACGCAGGCCGGCCACCGCTACGGCGTCGACCACGGCGTCAGCTTCCACGTCGAGCACAAGCTGCGGACGGTCCTGTGGGGGTGGCGGGGCGAGACGCTGGACGTGGCGGAGATCGACGGTGTGGAACGGGTGCTCTCAGCGTTGGACGCCGACCTCGGTCGACGACTGTCCGAGCTGCTCGACCGTTCAGAGGTGGCGGCGCTCACCACCCGCTGCGACCGACTGCTCCAGCGGCGCACCTTCCCCGGTCCGTCGGGCGACATGCCGGCGTTCCCGTGGCCCTTCTTCTGAGCCGACCGGTCAGGGCACGTTCGCCCCGCCGTTGACGTTGATGACCTCGCCCACCACGAAGCTCGACTCCGGCGACGCGAGGAAGACGTAGGCGGGCGCCTGCTCCACCGGCTGGCTGGTCCGGCCGAGCCACGACGACTCCCCGAAGCCGTTCAGCTTCTCCGTCGGCTGCCCGTCCGAGACCTGCAACGGCGTCCACACCGGCCCGGGCGCGACGGCGTTCACGCGGATCCCGCGGGGCGCCAGGTCGGCGGCGAGCGCCTTGGTGAACCCGATGATCCCGAACTTGGTCGACGCGTAGTTGATGATCATCGGCGACGGGTTGTACCCCTGGACCGACGTGCTGTTGATGATGGTCGACCCCGGCCCGAGGTGCGGCAGCGCGTCCCGCGTGATCCAGAACATCGCGTACAGGTTCGTCTGGATCGTGCGGTCCAGGTCCGCCTCGTCCAGCTCGTCGAACGTCTGGTGGTACACCTGGTGCGCCGCGTTGTTCACCAGGATGTCCAGCCCACCGAGCCCTTCCACCGCGTCGGCGACCAGAGTTCGGCAGAACTCCCGGTCCCGGATGTCCCCCGGCAGCAGCACCGCCGTGCGGCCGGCCGCGCGCACGTGCTCCGCGATGGCCTCCGCGTCCACCTGCTCCTCCGGCAGGTAGCTCAGCGCCACGTCGGCACCCTCCCGCGCGAACGCGATGGCCACCGCCGCGCCGATCCCCGAGTCGCCCCCGGTGATCAGCGCCTTGCGGCCGGGCAGCCGACCGGTGCCGCGGTAGGTGGTCTCGCCGTGGTCTGCCTTCGGGTCGAGCTCCGCGTCGAGGCCCGGCAGCGGCTGCCACGACGCGTGCGGCTTGATGTGGGAGTGGCGCTCGACGGGGTTGTCGAACGTGAGCTGGTCAGGCGACATCGTCATCTCCTCCAGAAGGTTCGATAACGATATCGGTCGCTCACCACTCCTCGTCGCGACCCCAGCCGCCGTTACGGCGCGCGTTCAGATACGACCCGATGACAGCGGCGCCCAGGTCGTCGGACTCGGGCGTGACGACCGTGCCGCCCGCCCGCCTGGCCATGGCGTCGACGAAGCGCGCGAGACCGGGGTCGTCGCCGAGACGGAAGAACGTCGTGCGCGCGCCCAGCCGCGTCGAGCCGTCGAGCTCGCGCACCGCCAGGGCGATCGTGACCGGGTGCGGCGGGTAGTCGAAGAAGACCTCACCGTCGGACTCGAGATGCGACGTCGGCTCGCCGTCGGTGACGATCAGGAGCACCGGCTGGGCGTTCGGGTGCTTGCGGAAGTGCCGGTTGGCCAGCAGGAGCGCGTGGTGCAGGTTGGTGCCCTTCTCCCACTTCTCGTCGAGCCCGACCAGCTGCTCGATCTGCATGACCCTCGCGTCGCGCCCGAAGCCGATCAGCTGCAGGTCGTCCCCGCGGAACCGGGTGGTGACCAGGGTGTGGAGGGCCAGCGCGGTGCGCTTCATGGGCACCCAGCGCCCCTCCATCGCCATGGAGAACGAGGTGTCCACGAGCAGCGCGACGCAGGCCTGCGTCCGCGCCTCGGTCTCCTGGATCTCGACGTCGTCCACCTGGATCGTCCGCGAGCCCCGGGCCAGCGCGTTCGTGATGGTCCGGCTGACGTCCCACGGCTCGGTGTCCCCGAACGCCCACTGCCGGGTCGACCCCGACGGCTCGCCGGCCGCACCCGAGCGGCGGAGCTCGTGGCCGCCGGTGCGGCCGGACATCGTGTCGGCGACGGCCTTGAGGACGGACTTCCCCAGCTGGCGCATGGCCTTCGGCGTCAGCGTGAGCCGACCGTCCGAGCCACGGCGGATCGTGCCCTCGTTGAGGGCCTTCTCCAGTCGCTGCAGGGTGCGGGCGTCGACCACGGCGTCCTGCCCGAGCTGGCGCGCGAGCTTGTCGAGGTCGACGTCGTCCAGCTGGGAGCCCTCGTAGGACTGCGCGAGCTGCTCCGCGAGCGCGTCGAGGTCGGCGAGGTCCTGGAAGACGCCGGTGCCGTCGCCGAGCCCGAGCCCGTTCTCGCCGTCCAGCCGCGCCGAGCCTCCCCAGTCCTCACCGGGCCGCAGCGACCGGAGGTTGTCGTCGAGCTGGCCGAGAGCGTCCATGAGATCCGACGAGCCGAACGCCTGCTGCGCGAGCGCGTCGAGCTCGTCGCGCTGCTCCTGCGTCATCGAGTTGCGCATCCGCTGTGCAGCGGCCGCCCGCTGGGCCAGGGCGTTCAGCAGCTCGTCGAGAGTGCGGGGCTGCTCCGGGAAGTAGTCCCCGTGCTTCGCCATGAAGTCGTCGAACTGCTCCTGGGTGTCGCTCTGGTTCTTGCGCGCCTCGAGCAGCCCGTTGAGGTCGGCCAGCATCGCGTTCAGCGCCGCCCGGTCGGCGTCGCTCGCGTTCTCCAGCGCCTCCTTCATGCCGGCGAAGCGCTGGTCGAGGGCCTCCCGGCCCAGCAGGTCCTTGATCTTCTCGAACTCGCGACGCGCCTCGCCGCTGCGCCAGTCGTACCCGGTGAGCTCGTTGACCGCCGCCGCGGGCGACGACGGCAGGTTGTCGAGCTGCAGCTGCGCGAGCGCGCGGTCGCCCTCGTCCATGTCGACGTCGCGCGCCAGCTGCTTCCGCTCGGCCAGGACGGCCCGGTCGAGCAGCTCCTTGACCTGCTGGAGCGTGCCGTCGAGGTTGTTCCGCTGGGTCAGCTCCCTGCGCTTCTCGGCGACCCGCCGGGCCAGCTCGTCCAGCCCGGCTCGATCCCGACCACCGCGTCGCAAAAACTCGCGCATCGCCCGCTCGGGCGAGGAGCCGGCCATGACGTCCTCGCCGATCGCGTCCAGCGCCTCCGCCAGGTCGACCGGCGGCGCGAGCGGGTCCGGCCCGTCGACGTACGGCGTGTACTTCTTGAGGCGCCGGTTGGCCCTAGCCATAGATCGTCTCGCCGCCCCCGGACTCCTTGCCGATCTGCCGGGACAGGTACAGACCCTCCAGCGCGAGCTCGATCGCGGCGGCGCGCTCGCCGTCGTCGGTGGCACCGAGCCGGGCGCAGATCTCGTCGTAGAGCTCGGACTCCCCCAGCGACGGCAGGCCGGTCAGGACGTCGCGTGCCGTGACCTGCTCGCCGGTGGTCACCATGGCACCACCCTGGATCGCACTCACCAGGAGGCCGAAGTCGATGCCGCGGAGATGCGCGCGCACCGTCTCCGCCGTGGCGGTGCGCAGCAGGTGGTCAAGGATCTCGTCCTCACGCCCCTCCTCCCCCGACTCGAACTCGATCTTCCCCGCGAGCACGTCGACAGCGGTCTCCAGGTCGACGGGCCGAGCCACGGCGTGCTGTTCGCCCTGCCGTGCCGCACGGTGCAGGGCCGACGCAGCGATCGTCTCCGCACCCGCGATGGCGAACCGCGCGCTCACCCCGCTGCGCTGGTCGACCGCGCTGGACTCCCGCAGCGCCCTGGTGAAGCGGGCCAGGATCTCGACGAGGTGGTCCGGCACCTCCGCCTGGAGCGCGGCCTCCTGCCGGATGACCGCGACCTCGTCGGCCAGCTCCGTCGGGTAGTGCGTCCGGATCTCCGCCCCGAACCGGTCCTTCAGCGGCGTGATGATCCGCCCGCGGTTGGTGTAGTCCTCCGGGTTCGCCGTCGCCACCACGAGCACGTCCAGCGGCAGCCGCAGCACGTACCCGCGGATCTGGATGTCCCGCTCCTCCATCACGTTGAGCATCGCGACCTGGATCCGCTCGGCCAGGTCGGGCAGCTCGTTGATGGCGACGATCCCCCGGTGCCCCCGCGGCACGAGCCCGAAGTGGATCGTCTCCGGGTCACCCAGCGCACGCCCCGCCGCGACCTTCATCGGGTCCACGTCGCCGATGAGGTCCGCGACGCTCGTGTCCGGCGTCGCGAGCTTCTCGACGTACCGCTCGTCGCGATGCCGCCAGGTGATCGGGAGGTCGTCGCCTTCGTCCGCTGCCCGCCGCTTGCTGGCCACCGTGATGGGCTCGAACGGGTGCTCCCCGATCTCGGACCCGTCGATCACCGGCGACCACTCGTCGAGCAGACCTTGGAGCGTGCGCAGAAGCCGGGTCTTGCCMTGACCCCGCTCGCCGAGAAGCACGATGTCGTGCCCCGCGATCAGCGCACGCTCGAGCTGCGGGACGACCGTGTCCTCGAACCCGTGGAGGCCCGGCCACGGGTCACGGCCTTCTCGGAGCGCCGTGAGGAGGTTGGCGCGGATCTCTTCCCGGACCGACGTCAGCACGTGGCCGGAAGCGCGGAGCTCGCCGACGGTTGCGGCAGTGGGACGCATCATTCGGCCGAGCGTACGTCCGGGTTCGCCGGATGCATCCCGAGTTCGCCGACGGGTGAACGGTTGCCGATGGAGGGCCGCCGGGGCATGGTCGGTCCAGCAGAGGGGATCAGTGATGGCAAAGAAGAAGACTGGGATCGCCCTGGCGGTTGCGTGGCCGTTGGCCAAGAAGCTCGCGACACAGGTCAGTGTGATCGTCGCGAACAACCCCGAGATCCAGAAGCGCCTCGAGGCCATGGGCAAGAAGGTCGCCGAGGTCCAGCGCGCGCGAACACCTGAGGCCAAGATCGCTCGGGCGATGGAGTCGGTGCGGGAGCAAGCGTCGATCGTCCTGAGCTCCGAGTCTCAGGAGGTCGAGTCCGTCGCCTCCGTCCAGGCCACAGGCTGGAAGCAGCGGGCCGACCAGGTCGACCGGGCTCTCCAGATCCTCCAGCACCAGCCGCGCAAGATGCAGAAGTCGCAGCTCCCCCGCATCGCGGCGATGGCGGACTCGCTCGTCGCGGAGGTCCTGACGTCGCTCATCGACGAGGCCGAACCGAGGGGTCAGATCGGCGGCACCTGAGCCGGTCGAGTGGAGACCGTGACGGTGAACTTCGGGTCACGGCTGACCTGCCTGGTCGGCCCGACAACACGCTCCAGTGCCGGCCGATAGCGCAGGTGCGAGTTCCACACCGCCGACAGCTCGCCACCGGGTCTGAGGATTCGCGCGGCCTCCGCGAACAGCGTCCTGGCCACCCCGTCGTGAACCGCTGCGCCGACATGGAACGGCGGATTGAGCAGCACGAGATCGACGCTCGCATCGGGAACCGTCTCGGCACCGTCGGCGCGCAGGACGACGACCCTGTCGTGCAGACCGTTCGCCTCGACGGTCTTTCGKGCCGACGCCACCGCGGCGGCGGACTCGTCGGTCGCCGTGACGGTCAGCCCCTCGTTCGCTCGCGCGAGCACGACGGCCAGGACCCCCGTGCCACAGCCGAGATCGACCGCCGACGTGATGTCCGTCGGGATCGCGTCGAGGTGCTGCAGCAGTGCGCGCGTGCCGATGTCGATCCCCGCCCCGGCGAACGCGCCACCGTGCGCGCACACCGTGATGCCGAGGTCCGGGTGCTCCGTGCGCTCGGGCCAGCGCTTCGATGGGCGCTCTGACTTCGGACCTGACGCCAGGAGCACGCGTGACTTCTGCCTGGCCAGGTGCGCCCGCACGGTGGCGAAATAGCGCCCGAGGACCTCGTTCATCGCCGGCGTCATGTGCTTGACCCGGCCACCCGCGTAGACAACCACCTCCGGGTCCGCGTTCTCGGCGATCAGACCCGCGATCTCATCGAGCGCGTCGAGTGACCGCGGCAGCTGCAGCAGCACCACGCGCGCACCCGCGACAAGCTCCGGCGTCAGCCCGTGACTCGTGAACCCGTCGAGCCCGAGCCTCTCGGCGTTCGCGTGAAGCGCCCGCTCGCCGAGCAGCCGGTCCTCGTGCGTCCGGACCCCGGACAGCCCGTGCCGCGCGATCGCACCGAGCGTCAGCGCCCCGTGATGGTCGCCGATCACGACGACGGAGCCGCCCGTGGCTCCCGCCAGATCGTCCGCGGCCTCGTCGAGGACCAGCCGGTCGCTTGCGTCGACCGCGTGCAGGTTCGGCGCCTCGAGGTCGGGGTGGCGCCGGAGGTCGGCGAGCACGTCGGTGTCGTCATGCCCCGCCGCCGCATCCACGCCACCGAGGCTAACCGCAGGTGAGCCACAGGGTTGTGTGCAGCCGGAACCGGGGCTTCCGCACCAATGCATCGCGAAGCGCGCTTGACCCGACTGCGCTCACGTCAGAGGCATGTCCTTGTGTGGGTGGCGTGAGTCGAAGCAGCTTCGGCGAGTACACGCGGACGGCTGCGGCCGCCTTCACGACCGCTGGTCGTTGCGCCCGACGCCCGACGCGCTAGTCCGGGCCGTAGTGCACGTGAGCGGCCCAGAGGAAGGCGAACTCTGCGAAGTCCGACCGCAGGCGACCGGTGACGGTGTTGATCGCTGCGGCCGATCGGGCGAGGTCGAGCCCGTCCGGGCGACGGATCTGCCGGTAGACCTCGCGTGCGACCTCGGCAGCCACCTGGTCGACGATGCTCCAGAGGGTCCCGACCACGTACGGGTAGCCGGCCGCCTGGAAGCCCGCCGCCAACGTCAGGTGCTCGTCGGCGACCCCCAGCTCGGTCTCCGCGGTCCCGCAGGCGGAGATGAAGGCCCACGCGGCGTCCCTGGGTCGGTAGGCCCCGAGCATCGGCAGCTCGACGGCACCGTCACGCAGCAGGAGGGCGGCCGGAACCGAGCCGTCCTGGTTGCGCGCGTGGCACGCGAGGTGCAGGGCCGACGACCGCGCGATCAGGTCGAGCACCTCCGCGACGGTCGGGGACGGGTCGTCGTGGCGCTCAGGCGCCGGCACCTGGGACGCGACGGCGTCGAGCTCGTCCCGGACGTGCGCGAGGGGGTAGTCGGCGAGACCGTCCGCCGACCCGACGAGCGAGACCTGCGAGACCGGACCGAGGTCGGCACCACGGCGAACGGCGTCGGCAAGCCCGCGCAGACTGCCCGTGAACGACGAGACGCAGCGGTCGAGCGCGCTGACCACCCCGGCCGTCCCCTCGCCGCTGCTCTGAGCAGCGTGCAGCGGCATCGACACGAGGGCGCCGGTCGGGCACCACCACACTCGTCGAGCAGCGAGCTCGTCCGCGGGACCCGGCTCGTCTATCCAATCGAGCGCCCTGAGCACGGGCGCCACGACGGACACCCAGCACCACTCCAGCACTCGACGGACCTCCACCCCGACCTGCTCGAGGTCCGCCGGATCGTCGACCAGCCGAGCCAGCGCCTCGCGTGCACCCGTGGCGATCTCCTCCGCCGCGGCCCGCGTCGCTCGCGGGAGGCGGATCGCGCGCAGCGACTCGCCCTGAAGCACGATCGCGAACCCGTGGCGCCGACCAGGTACCACGAGGACGACCGTCCGGCTCCCGACCGCTCGCCGGAGGTCGGCAACCTCCGGACGCCGAAGGAGATTCTGCAGGCCCGGCAGCGCGCGCGCCCGAGACAACAGCCCCTCCCACTCGGCGACTGCTGCGCGTCGGGGAGCACCCCGCGCGTCGAGCGCGCCCGCCTGCCCTTCCGGAGCGCGCTCGACAGCGGTCAGCCGGTCACGCGCGGCCTCGACCTCGGCGGCGAGCCCTGGGTCGGCCTCGCGCAGTGCCGACAGGTCGGCCGCGAGCTCGGAGTCCTGCTGCCAGATCTGCTCCCGGTTCTCCTCGAGCACATCGAGCGCGTCCTCGACGCGCCCTGCTTCGAGGGCCAGCTCAGCAGCTGCCGCGACGACCCAGCCGTGCCCCTCCAGTGCCTGCACGCGCCGCGGAAGCGTGACCCCACGCCAGGCCAGGTCTGCAAGGAGCCGAGACGCTCGTCGGTAGCCCGCGTACGCCGCATCGGCATCGCCAAGGCGCTCCGCGAGGCGAGCCCCCGCGACGGCGGCGTCGTAGCGCACCGCGGCCCGCCCCAGCGGATGGGCACCCGCCTCGTCGTAGAGCCTCCACGCACGGCGAGCGTCGTCGCCGTCCCCGACCAGGTCGAAGCGCAGCTCGTAGAACCGGGCGGCTGACACGGCGTGGCCGACGTACTCGGTCGCGGTCGCCTGGCACGCGTCGACGGCTGACTGGCCCACCACGACGAGCTCGTCGAGCGCAACCAGGTCCGGGTGCGGCTCCAGACGGAATCGGTGCTCGAGGACGACCAGGAGGTGCCCGTACCGTCGCGCGAGCTCAGGGTCCGCCGAGCCCGTCGCCCGTGCGGCGTCGCGGGCAGCAGCAATCGCCTCGTCAAGGTCAGGGCGGTCGTGAAACAGGCGGTACCGCACCTCAAGTGTCGTCGCGGCGATCTCGAGCGTTCGTGGTCTGCCCGGATCGTCAGGCGCGCAGAACGTGAGCGCTGCCCTGACCTCGTCGACCGCCCGGTCAAGATCGGGTCTCGACGACCGAGCCTCACCCACAGTGCGGAGCAGACCGGCGAAGTTCGCACGCACCTCGTGCTGGGCGGGATCGTCGGCATCCAGGAGGGCAACGGCGCGCTCCTGGCTCACCACGGCCTCGTCGAGATCCGCGGGATCGTCAAAGGCCCAGTACCGGTCGACCAGCGTCTCCGCCAGAGCGGCGTGGGCGTACACGCTCTCCTTGGCGCCGCGGGCCGACTCGACGGCCGAACGACCGAGCGCGACCCTCCGGTCGAGGTCGGTCGGACGACCTGCCTGCTGGTACTTCCACTGGAGCAGCTGCGCGAGCGTCGTCGCCAGGGTTCCGACGCCCGCCGCTCCGGGACTGGACCCGTCGAGCGCCGCGGTCGCCTTCTCGATCGCCGAATCGAGAACCTCGCGGTCCTCCGAGACGTGGAACAGCTGCAGTCCCGTGAGCGCCACCGCGATCGCCGCAGCGAACCGGTTGTCCGAGTCGCCCGCCAGCTCCAGGCCGAGGCACGCCGACCGCCACGCCTCCGCCGGAAGCGCGGGGTCGCCGGTCACGTCGAACGTGTCCCGCAGGACGTTCGCGAGATTGGAGCGGAGCGCTCCCTCGTGCACCGGCTCGTGTCGTTCGCGCAGTGCTTCTTCGAGCAGCTCCGCGGCCTCGCCCAGAGCGGCGGCGTCCGCCGTCCGAACGCCCAGCTTGCGCAGGGCCAACGCGAGGGACACGACCAGCCCGCTCCGCTCGTCACCGGCCGCCGGTGACGCCCCCAGCCTCCGACGCTCGACCGAGACGAGCTCGCGGAGCTCGTCGACACGGTCGTGCCGCTCCACCGCCAGCCCCAGACGCGCCGACTCGACGCCGAGCCACGCGTCCATCTGCCAGGTGCCGTCCGCCAGCTCGCCGCGCGCGCAGGCTGCCACCTCGTCGGGCAGCGCCGAGATCGGCATCGTGTCATCGGACAAGATCCGTACGTCGGTGAACTTCACGAGAGCGGCGACGAACTCCTCCTCGTCACGACTCCCGTCCACCCGGCGGCTGCGGACATGGTGCCACCAGCCAAGCTCGTAGAGCGCCGGACCAGCGACTCTGGCCACCGGGCGAGCGCCCCGACTTCCGTCGAGAAGTGACTCGAGCCGGCGAGCGTCGGCCTCGACCTGCGAGGCTCGTTCGGCGTCACGTCGGTCGCCCAGGGCGGTTCGCCAGTCCCCGAGCACGCTCGTGATCCGGACGACCTCGTTATCGCTCTGCGGCTCGGGCATCGACATCGCGACTCCTCATCGTCAGGCGTCCGGCGCAACCTCGCTCAGGACGAAGCCACTTCCCAGGCCACGGCGACAGCGAGAGCCACGAGGGCCAGCAGCTGCGTGCGCAATGACCAGTCCAGTGCCATGGACTTGATCGCATTGCCGTCGCGCAGAGTCGTGAGGGTGTCGAGATCCAGCCACGCAGCGTTGTTCCGTGCGGTGATCTCCGTGTCGGTCCACCGGGTGGAGAGGAACTCCTTCAAGAACTCCGGGTCTGGCACCTGGTACGCCCGGAGCTGCCCGCACACCAGCGCGAGGAATGCCGACGCGACGAACAACGCCAGAGCGACCACAACGGCCGTGACGGTCCCAGCCGCATAGACCCGCCCACTCCCGGCAAGCCACCCGCTGACCGTCGCGACCAGCGCGACGAGCGCGGCCGACGTCGACGTGACGGTGGTCGCCCTACTCTCCAGAGCGGTCCGTCGCTCCCGCTCCGTCGCAACATTCCTGGCGATGAACGCGGCGTACACCTCGCCCTGGTCACTCATCGTCCGGCTCGGGGTCCGGCGCCTTGTGCGGGCCGCGGATGCTGATACTGCGCAGGAACGCCGGCCGGTCAGCGGGCCCCGGCTCGGGCGCCTTCTCCTGGTCGCCCTCGTGCGTCTCGCCGGCCATGGCTCCCCCTTCGCCGCGCCGCGTTCCTGCTCACATCATGGTCGGGTTTGGTACCTCTCGAAAGGGGTGGCGCAGCGTGCGAGCTCGGGGGGTAGCTCGCTCGCCAGCAACKCTCAGGATGTCCCAGTTCGGACGCGCAGAAAGCAGCCCCTGCCCGGAGCATGCCCTGACTGCCCACACTCACCGGGCTGACAACACGTGAACAGCAATCCGCAGCCTCACGAGATGCGGGAATTGAAGGTGGCGGGAATCGAAAGCGATTCGATGAGACCCGGCGGACGATGGCGAACGTCTGATCTGCGGGTCCGCGATCGCGGATCCGTCGATTCGGACCCGACTCGGGCCGATCCGTTGACATGGTCAACACGACCACGGCACCTACCGAACGGCCACCTGGCGGCCGCAAACGGCTGATACCAACCTGATCGCTCCAGGTTGAGGGAGCATGGGTTAGGCGACGGCCGTGGATGTCTCCCTCCCTCGGGCTCGACTCGAGTTCCGCCTTCAGCTCCCACGGGTCGAGCGGCTTCCGCTTCGCGGAGGCACCACCAGGCAATGATGGGCACATGACAACCGACGACGGCGACCTTGCCACAGCAATCGAGGACGAGGCTGTCGAGCAGAGGGTCAACATCGCCTTGTACGGCGCGACCGGCGCAGGCAAGTCGACTCTGCTCAACGCGATTTTTGGAGCGCCCTTTGCCGTGACAGGTGTGGGCGAACCAGTGACCACCGAGACCGAGTTGTTCACCAACGAGGCAGGGACGATCGCGATCTATGACGGCGCCGGACTGGAGCTCGGCGACAAGTCACCCGTGCGGGACCTCCGGCGGCGCATCAAGCGCAACCGGCGTGGCGACGTAGGTGCGCTGATCCACGTCGCTTGGTACTGCGTAAACARCAAGACCGACCGCCTCGAGCAGGGCCAGCAGAAGGTCATCCGGGAGGTCGCGGCGAGAGGGATACCCGTCGTGCTCGTTTTGACGAAGGTGAACGTGCGAGACGGCACAGTCGATCCCGCGGCGGTTGCACTGAGTGATGYGATCGAGAAGATGGACCTCCCCATCGTCGGCGGTCGCCCGATAGTTACCGCTGCCGTGGACGACGCGTTCAACGGCGTCGCCCGCTTCGGTCTGGAGGACCTGCTCACGGTGACCTATCGGGTCGTTCCGGAGGCGCAACGCATCGCCCTTGCGGCAGCGCAGAAGATCGACCTTTCTATCAAGGCTAGGTACGCGCGCTCGTGGATCGCTGGTGCTGTCGCCTTCGCGGGCGGTGTGGGGGCGACGCCAATTCCGCTCGCGGACGCGGCCGTGCTCGTCCCCGCGCAGGCCGCGATGATGGCCAAGATCGCTTCGGTTTACGGAGTCCCGAAGGCGCAGGCAGTGAAACTCGTCGGCGCAGCAACGGCGACGGCCGCGACTGGCGGGAAACTCGCAGCCGCGAGTTTGATCAAGCTCGTGCCCGGAGTTGGCTCCGTTGTATCGGCGGCCGTCGCAGCCACAATCACTGGCGTTGTCGGCGAGAGCTGGCGCATCACGACCGAGCGAGTGTTCACGGGCAAACTCGATCTGAACGATGCCCAGCAGGTGGCAGACCTGGCGGCAACCTTTACCGACAACGTCAAGAAGGGCGCCGGAGCTGGCGGAAGCACTCAGCGACCCGCGGCGCCCACTGACTCCTGAACTCGGACGTTGTCCAGCGCTCTAGACGTTGGGTTCCACCGGTCTGTGGCCCACGAGGACCAGCTGCAGAGCTGCTAGTCGACCGTCGAGCTCAGGTAGCCGGGCACCATCGGCGACGTCCGCCCGCTCCAAGTCTGAGCGAATCGAGGCGAACCAACGTCCAAGATCGGTCTCATAGCGCGCCGCAAACTCAGCAAATCCGATTGGGTGCCGCGCGTCCGCGCCGAGCAGTAGCTCGCCGATCGCACGCTGCTCTTCGCGCCACACCATGAGCTCTGGATTACCGTCGTCGGAGAACGCTCGTTCCACATCGACGAGCGCTCGGGTGACGTCGGCCGTCGACTGGTACCTATCGAGCTCCCAAGCACTGAGTCCAGCCCGGAGGCCTGCGACCGTCGCCCAGTAGGCGCCGAATCGGTACTCCGTTCCTAACAGCGCCAGGTCGTGCCGCCCGGTCTCGTCGCTCTCGAGATAGGTCGCAAGGAATGCTCCCTCTCGGATGTTCGAGATCCGGCGCCTCAACTCCTCGACGACCTCGATCAAGGGTTCGCGGTGTGCCTCGAKCCGGTCCTCGAGTTCGAGTGTGCGCGCGAGCGCACGGTCGTCACGGTCAAACTGATGCCGCAACTTTTCAAGTTCGAGGTCGGAATCGCTCTGCCTCGCGGCAGTCCGTCTCGCCTCTCGAAGGCTGAAGATTGCGAGCGCGGTCGACAGAAGTGCGATGAGCAGCGCAGTGAAGTCCACGCCACGACCGTAGCGATCGTTCGTGCCCAGCATTGACGAGAACCTCGGTCACGTCACTTGCCGGCGCATCCGCTCCGAGCCCGAAGTATTCGAGCGTGCCCCGAGCTGCGGCTGCGACCGAGTCCATGTATCTGGAGGTCCCGCGGTTTCGGCGCCAACGGACCACCATCGCCGATCATCAGCGGCCAGCCAGGTGGGCAGCGAGCTCCTGCATCGCGAGCTGAGCATCAGCCGACGGCGCGTAGGGTCCCGGCATCCGGAAGACCCGGGACCCGGCGACCGCAACGGCTTGAAAGCCCGGTGGGCCAGCGTGCCCCAGAAGCGCCTCGACCGCCGGCTTGAACACGCACACCACCAGCGGGACCCGGCGTGCCTCGAGATCGACGCGCAGGCGCGCACGGCCGTCAGCCAGCTCCCGCGGACTGAGCTCGGTGGACCGACGCGTGGGGCGCTTGACGACGTCGGTGAAGCCGATGCCCGCCGCCATCGCCTCGTCGTCGGCGAATCCACCGCTGTCGGGTGGCAGCAACCCGGCGGTCCGCAGCCGTGACAGCGCCCTTCGAACGTCGGAGCCCTGGTAGTAGTGACCCGCCTCAACGCTCCGCGGCGCCGGGTTCACACCGACAATCACGGCCGTGCACGGTTCTGGCCACAAGTCAGCCAGCGTGAGCGTCCGCGCCCCGTCCGCGGTGACCTGCACCTGGTGACCTATCACCGGCGCTCGCCGCTCTCGAGGTCGGCGGGCGTCCAGATCTGCACCCCGGCCGCTGCGGCGCCGGGGCGGTCGTCCATGAGCCGTGTGTAGTCCAGTCGCGTCAACTGCAGCGTGGCGGTCTGGTTGCCGTGCCGCTTGCCGAGATGGGCTCCCACGCGACTCAGGTCCGCCGGAAACACCAGCACGGCAGAGATCGCCAAGTCTTCGACGATCACCAGCGCGTAGCGGTCCACCGTGGCCATCGACTGGACGACGTGCTCGTTGACCCACCGGTCCGAGCCAGAGTTCGACAGGGTACGCACCTGCACAGCACCTTCGGATGTCACGACGTCCCAGCCCGCCTGCACCCGAGAGTCCGCGAGCACACCGCCCAGGATTTCGGCCACCAGGTGCTCGGCCAGCTCCGGCACAGGATCCCGGTTGCTCGTTGCCAACCCGATCAGCTCCAGCAAGCGGCGCCTGGCGATCCGGTACTCGGCCAGAGCCGCAAGGAGTTCCGCTGTCCTGCCCGGTGGCGTCGCCCGACGGGGAGCCGTCGCGCCGCCGGCCGCTTCGTCGCTGGTCCACGCCACGGGCTCAGGGTACGAGGTGCACCAGGCGCTAGGTCGCTCAATGCCCCGGCCGTGCGTCTGCCGGACAAGCGCCTCGATGCCCATCAGGACGCACCTAGGTGCGTCCTGATCGCCGGCGCGTGAACGCAGAGAGCAGGACGTGGCGGGAAATCGAAGCTGGGGGCCGCCCGAAGTGATCCCGGCGCTGCTGGGCGCCTCGAGGCAAGCAGGTTCGCTATCAAACGCCCGAGGCGGCGCCAATCGCCCGCCCACGGTGCTGAGAACGGCAGTAGGTGTCCTTTTGCTCGGCGGGTGGGATCAGGACGATCTCGCCGTGCAGGTGGTTGAACCAGTCGAAGCATTCGGCGACGGCGATCTCGAGGACGTCGAGCTCTTCCGCAGTCAGCAGGACGGCGACGAGGGTCTGCTGCGCGGATAGTTGACAGTGACACCTACTTGTCCAAGTTCTGTCACCCCGCTGCCACGAGAGTGACGACGCGCGTCGGTCTGTTCCCGCAGCCCTTTCCTAGCGCACCGCACTCGGCAGTCGCTACCTTGTAGAGGAGCCGAGACGAGGAGCTAAAGCATGGCCACGCGGTACGAGGGACGCGACGACTGCGCATTGGTCATCGATGGTGAAGAAGTGATCATCGAGCACCGAGACAACCCTCAGCCCGAAGTCCGGTTCGAGCAGTCACGCCTCAGCGCGGTCCACTTCGAGAAGGCCACCCGCTTTGTCAGCGGAATCCTGACCGTAGCGATCGACGGCAACGAGCTCATTGTTCCGACCGGCCTCAGCGTCGGCTTCGACCCGTGGACGATCGTGTTCAAGCACAAATCCAACGGCACATTCCTCGGGGCCCACCTCTGGCTCAAGCAGCTCGTAGAGCAGAACGCCGCGCGGTAGGTCGATCCCGGTGGGCTTCTCAGTCAAGCTGATGCCTGGCCTGCGAGTTGGTGTCTCGAGCCGCGGTGTTCGCACTTCGATGGGACCTCGCGTGGCCCGCGTACACATGGGCGCTGGTGGTCTCGGCGTTTCCACGGGTGCTGGCCCYGTCGGTTATTACAAGTCCCTTCGGGTCGGGGGTGGYGGCGCTCGTCGGCGAACCGGAACCGCTTCGGCCAACCAGCAGTTGGCTGCAGCCCGCGCCGCCCGCGCCTCGGACAAGGAGGCGACCGCACACGCGCTCCATCAGCAGATCATCGCGATCTCGAACATCCACCGCGAAGGCTTCCCGCTCGCAACGCGCCCCTTCATTCCTATGCCTCCGCCGATTGACGCAGGACCGATCTTCGAGCGGCACGAGCAACTCGCCAAGGGCGCGACTCGCCCGTTCGGGCAGAAGCGCAAGGACGCACTTGCCGAGGCCCAACTAGACGCCGAGAAGGAGTTCCTCGCCGCCACCGCCACACAGACGACGCACCGGGTGCAAGCGCAGCGTGCGGCAGACGCAGTGTGGCAACTACTCGAGGCCTGCGACCCCGACGTCACCCTCGACGTTCTCGCAGCGGCCTTCAGCGACAACGATGCCGCCGCCGCCGCCGTCGGCATCACGGGCACTCAGGTGTCGCTGGTGGTGATCGTGCCGCGGGAAGCCGACGTGCCCGACCGGATGCCGACGACCACCCAGGCGGGCAACCTCAGCCTGAAGAAGTTGACCAAGGCCGAGCGAGCCCATCTCTACACGACCCTTGTGTGCGGACACCTGATCGTCACACTCAGGGAGGCGTTCGCTGTCGCCCCCGCCCTCACGTCTGCCCAGATCGTCGCCGTACGCGCGACCCCACCAGATGTCTACGGCACCGTCCGCGCCGAGGCGATTCTGGCGGGCCATTGCGACCGGACGGCCCTTGAGGGCGTGCGGTGGCAGCGCGCCGAATCGGTTGAGGTCTTCAACGAATGCCTGACCTCGCGTTTGATCGTGCAGACCGGCGCATCAAGGGCGCTCCAGCCGATTCCGGCCGCGGGCGAACCCGAGCTTGCTGCCCTGCTCGACGCGGTCAGGTTCGACCTGCGTCCCTGAACGCAGCTGGGCGTCGGACCACGCCGTCGTTGCCCGCGCGCGGCTGCTCCGCTCGGCGGCCTGGGGTTCGACCTACTCAGCCCCTGGCGCGCGCAACGTGAGCTCGCCGGCGCCCGCCATACTCGAGCGGTGAACTCTGACGAGCGGCGATTTGAGCTCATGATGTTGAACGACTCGGATGACGCCCGCCTGTTCGTGGAGTTGTCCAGCCACGCGGCCGACCTGGTGGAGGCCCGCGACTCGCTCGAGCTGGCGCTGCGGAGCATGCGGGATCCGGACTCGCCGCTTCGGGATGCCGAGCGCGCATTGGTGGCTAACGCGACGATGGCATATTGCCGCACGTTCTTTCCCTCAAAGGTCCGCCGGCCGGTGACCGCACTCGTCGAAATCCCTCGCGCGTTCGTCGCGACGCATGAGCTTGTGGCGATGTTTCGCAACCGCACCATCGCGCACTCGCAATCCGACTTGTCGGTTACGTACGCGGTCGCCGTCCTCGACGCCGAGACACAAGAGGTCCTCGATGTCATCGGGCCCAGTATCCATAGCCCGATGCCGCCGGAGCACGTGCACGCCTTCCTCGGCCTCGTCGGCGCACTCGAGCGCGAACTCGACGAGGTCATCGATCCGATCCGAAAGCGCCTGATGGATCAGCTGGTCGCTGAACACGCCGCCCACCTCGGCGGCCCTCGGCGAACAGTTCGGGTAATGCCGGCCGACGCGTTCGAATCCCGGACGACGCGAGCACGGTATCCCGTATCCCATCCGATCTACCTAAGCAGTGATTCTGGCCTTTGAGCCCCACCCCTCGAGCTTCCAACACGGTGGCGGCGGACATGGGCGACCGGCTGATCTGCAGGCCTGCATGCGTCGATCCGTTGGTCCAGACGCGATTCGGGACGATCCGTTGCCATGGTCAACGGGGCCGCTGCCGCCGCGGGAACGCGCATCTGCACACCGACGAGGCCACCGGTCACGACGGCGGTCCGCCTAGCGGCGCCCAAGCGTCGGAAGCCCGCCCGAAACCTCGCCGCGCGGACGAGAGGCGTTGTCGGAGTGCCGCCCGCTGCCCTTGGCGCACCGGCACCACGTCGTGACCCGGCCTGTGTTTACCAACCCCGGCAGCATCGGTCCGGTCACCGTGGAATCCAATCGGATCCGCTCACAATCCGGCCTCAGGTGTCCGCGCCGCAGACCGCTGGGACCGACCTCCAGCCAGGCGTCAGGCGGCGCGTATGGCATGCGGCGGAGCGTAGCGCGCGACGCCCAGACTCTGCCACCGAGGAGGTGCACGGCGATTTCGGTGGCTCGCTCACACGTCTTCTCGCACCACTCGACCCCGGAGATCGCAGAACGTCCATTTAGGTTCGACGCAAAAAGCATGGACTGCTCGCCGGGCGAAGGGAGCGGACCGTGTCCGCAGCGCCCTCGGCACAGGAGTCGGAACTCCTGCTGAAAGCCACCCTCGTGATCGCACCTCGGCAGGAGGACCAGATTTCCGCTCGCGCGGGAGCAATACTTGAGCATGACGTCGACAGAGCTCTGCATTCACGAGATGGCGATGGAGACATGCGGCCTGTGTGCACCGAGGAGCCCGGGTCGGCGTACGGTGTCAGTTCAAGTCCTCATAGCTCCGAGCCGCAAGGCCCACCTCGACGGCGGTTGCGCTCACAAGGATGACGACGACTTCTCTGACTGGGGTGTCGTGAGCACGGCAGACGCATGGCAGTCCGTCTGCAATGGCAACGCGATCCATGCCGACCCGCCTTCACGATTAGTCTCGACCAGCGCCTGCAAGGACTGCCAAAGCGGACCGCTTGGCTAACGCGAAACCGCCGAAACGCCGCTCTCCTGCGCCTCGACTTGAAGCCACGGGCGCTCTGGGCGCTCAAGCCGGATGCATCGTCGTCGGTCGCGACGTTCGACACTCAGGCGCTTGGTCCGCACGCGCGCGACCCGCGTGGCGCATGCAAACGCCTGACCGCGACCGCTCGGGCGGAGGACAGTCCGATATGCAGTCTTCACAGTTTCGCGTGCGTCCACGTGTCGACGGAGCACTCGACATGCGACGATGCGGACAGGTAGACAGATCAGGAAGCAGGCGGCCGTGGCTGCAGTCCTTGTACATCCGTCCCAGGGCAAGGGTGACGGCCAGTTGAACGCTGGGCTATCGCTGCTCAAGCCTGTCCTCTGGCAGAGCCGGCAAGATCTCTATGACGCGCTCGCGCCCGACGAACGGATCCAGATTGAGCGCCGACACGGCGATCAAGCTCGATTCTGGGGTACCTATCGCCATAACCTAAAGAAGTATCAGCGTGTCACTGAGGGCGATCTGGTTCTGTTCACAGGTGGAGGCGGAATCTGGGCGACCGGAACGATCGGCTTCCAGTTCAAGAACGCTCGATTTGCCGCTGCGCTCTGGCACAGCCACCCCGAGAAGGGGATCTACGAGTACGCATACTCGGTCGACGACTACGCGCTCGTCCACATTCCGTACGCGCTTGTGAACGAGGCGCTTGGGCTCAAGCCCAGCAATCATTTCCAGGCAATGGCTTCGTACGAGGGAAAGCAGGCGGATGCGGTGTATGCCGCCCTCAGCATTTAGCAAACTGATATCGCTCAACGGGCCGGCCGTCATGACCGTCGCCTATCCGGGCCCGCTATCAATCGGAGTAAATGTATCCGAAGGACCACTMCACCGTCGCTCGTCGTCGCAGTCAGTCCTCAGTTCGAGGAACCCTGACTCAGAGGCGGATTGGAGGAACCTCGGCGGACGACGGCGAATGCCCGATCTGCAGGTTCGTCGCCGCGCATTCGACGCGTCCGGCATGTGTTGAGCCGATTCGCTGACGTGGTCAACCGAAAGGCACGCGATCCCGGAATGCCCGTCGTCGACCGAAGAGCCCACGTGACGAAGCGGTCGATCGCGTGACCTGAGCGTCCACGTTGCGAGGGGCTCATCGCGCGCCCCTGCGGCGTAGCGCCGCTCCTGTCGCGCCTGTCATCCAGAACGTGCCCGCTGGCACACTCAGAGCATGAGGACGCAGGCGACATTCCGGATCGCCGGGACGGACGGCAGGACCTCGGCGCACGTTACCGACCTACTCGGGCTAGTCCCGACACTCTCAAGAGAGGCTGGCTCTCCAATCAGCACGCAGTCCGAGGCGACCTATGACGAGTCCCTGTGGTTTCTGAGCAGCGCCGTCGAGCCGCAGGACGACGTCGAGCTCTCGGTGCAGTTGGGTATCCTGTTTGACCAGCWCGACCCGGTCGCTTCCCGCCTGTGGGACCTTGTGGACGCCGGCTACTGGGCCAACTGGTTCTGCTACCTCGGATCGCACGCGACCGAGCACGCCGCGCAGCTCGATCGCCTAACGATGACCCGTCTGCTCGCGCTCCCTGGCGACCTGTGGATAGATCTGTACCCATCCGAGCCAGATGACGATGGCACCAGCCCTATTTCTGCCGCCACGCTCGTGACTCCGGCTGGCCCGTGTCGCCATTGTGGGTACCAGACGGTGTACGCCGGTATCCGTCTGTTGCATGCCCGACCGGATGGCGGTCCCGGCAACAGGCAGTGCCGGGCCAACCTCTTCTATTTCGACGAGGAGCGTTGGCTCGAGAATCCACCCCAGCTCAGGAACAAGGCGGCGGAGCTGCGGCGCAGCAAATCCTAACTAACAGTCAATGGGACCTGTCTTGCGCGAAGAGGCGCTCCACGGGTGCGACGTCTCAATCGTGTTCGCAGGTGAGCGGACCGTCCGCGCTTGGTCCGACGCGGAATAATCCGGGGGGCGATGGCGCCGCAGCCCGAGCGCCCCGTGAAACTCGAACGAGCTCCTGAGTGTCGGACGTCGCCCAGGAGCCATCGAGGTTCATGGCGGTCATTCCTCTTCGTCGTCCTCCAACCCCTCGCCGAGGATGCCCTCGGTGTCGGTTGCGACCAAGACCGAATCAGCCACGATCATGCTTAGCTGCTTGACCAGGTCCTCGTCGAGCTCAGACTTCTCCTCGATCTGGTGAATGCGGAACAGACCGAGCGCCACGGGGATCATGTATGCAGACTTGCGAGTCTCCTGGACGGCCGCCGTGTAAGTCCGGTTGCTCAGCACGTCTTGGAGCTTGTCGAAGTCCAGGTTAAGGAATATGTCGACGCCCTTTCCCGTCTCGTCCACTCGACCTACAGAGCKGGCATCGAATTCGTGCGAGTCCCATTGGTCCTTGCCCACCCATGACACCTCGGGACCGACCGGGACCACCTGCTTGATCGTCTTTTTGGTCGTCTTGTGCCCGGCGCGCCCAGAGCCGCCCTCAGGCTCGCGCGGAGCGATCACCGAGAGCTCGACCATGTCGACCAACTCGTCGCCGGGAACCTTCAGCCGCACCGTCAGCTTGTAGTCGCCCAGCTCGGCGTCCTCGCTAGCAGCAACGAGCCACTGCGCGGAGCCTCCCATGAGCTGCGCACGGGTCGACGGGTAGACGTCCTTCGTCTCGCCCGCAGGGCCCTCGACTGTGATTGTGAGGTCCGCGTCGTGGTCGGGCAGGTAGCCGTTCTTGGCGTCGATGTTGACCATGAGCCGCTTCTTGGTGCCGCCCTGCGTCACTACCAGGGTGTGCGGGGCGAACTCCAGCTTGGTCGGAACCTCGGGGAACGAACTGTCGTCGGTGTCGCGGAACTTGCCCTCACCGCCCGCCTTGCTCTTCTCTCCGTCAGCCTCGACCTCGATTTCGACGTCGACCTCCGCAGTGCGCCCACCGAGCTTGCCGATGATCTTGGCCAGCTTCTTCAGATCCTTCTCGCTGGCCTTGCTGGCGGTGTCCTTCAGAGAGTCCTCGCGGAGCTTGTCCTGGAGGGCCTGGAGGTTCTCGTCCTTGATGAGCAGATCAGCGAGCTCCTTGAAGATGCGCTCATGCATGGCTCCGCGCAGCCGCTCCCGGGTGGAGGCGAAGGCTCGAATCTTGGCGTCCTGGCTCAGGAAGTCCGCCTCGACCTCGATAATCACGCGGGAGTACAGGTGCGGGTACTTGCACATCCGCTTGATCCACTCAGCCTTGCCGGAGTCCTGTCGCTGACCGTTGAGCGTCACGACGATTGCGCTGTCAGCGTCCACGAACGCGGAGGCTGTGTTGGCGCTCGGCTTAACGCCCTCCTTGTCGATGACCCAGATGTGCACCTTGATCTCGCCGTCATCGCCGAGGTCGATGGTKGCGCGGTTCTGGTATGCGACCTTCGATCCCTGGGCGCTGTCGTCCCCGGCGGTGCGCGACTTCAGGGCACCACCGACGCCAACCATGGTGCGCCGACCCGGCGTCTTGTCGATGTCGCGGTTCGACCCGAGGTAATACGGCACTACTGGCTCGTAGAGAGCCGCGTTGTAGTACTTGTATTGGTTGAGCAGAGGGCCCTTAATCCCCAGGTCGTACTCGATGTGTGTGATCTGCGTTCCGAAGGAGAGCTCGACATTGTCTGCAGCAGCCACGTCGAGAGACAGCACGTTGTTGTCGGCATCCACAGCGAAGAAGTACGCCGGGGTTCGCATGTCCGCCGTGTAGACCTTCTTGACGATCGTGACCGCGACGCCGTCCGCCTCACCATCGAGCAACTCAGGGTGGCGCCGAGACACGATCACAGTGCCGCCCTCGGCGAAGCCCAGCGCGTTCGACCCGCCCCAGCCGTACATGCCCATGAGGAAAGGCTTGTCGCGCTTGTTGCCCCGGTGGATGGAGAGGATCGTCTCGGGAAGTCGCGACGGCGTCTGGCCGATACCTCGGTCGCGCATTCTCGCGGTCGGACGCTCCGGCACGCCCGACTCCACGAAGTCGATGGCGATGTCCTCGGCCAGCTTCTGCCGGTCGGGGATAGACAACTCGCCCACCCCACCGGCAGGCACGCCGAGAAGCGCGGTCGCCGCCTCCGCCGGACTGCTCATGGCACCCGCCATCGCCGAGATGTCGGTGCCGTACCTCAGACGCGCCTCCTTCTCCAGCACTGCGTCGATCATGTTGGTGATTCGCTCGTTGAGCGAGAGCCGACTGTCGGACGCAGCGTTGATCGCGCCGAAGTTGTCCTCCATATCGCCAACCGGGCGCCACCTGTAGGCACCCCGGCCGGCCAGCATGTCTTCCAACGCGACAAAGTCGCCGCTGGTCTTGGCCTCGAGGGCCGCCTTGAGCATGTCCAGGTCACTGACCACTGGAGGGTTCCTTTCCGATCGTGCAACGGATGGCCGTCACCATCGTTTGGATGTGAGTGATCTTGTGATCCCGCGAGCATCGGCGTCGCTGCCTTGGCTTGCGACATGCAAATGTCCGGGCGCCACGCTGACCGCCGACGTGCCTCGACCAAACTTCAGAATGCAGCGACATCGGAAGCCGCTCTCGTGCAGGCGGGCAGGGGCTCCGCACGTCAGTGGCGCCCCTGCCGTTGCGAGCTCACGCGGCGCTGGACTCACCGTCGTCGGACTGCTCCTCCGGGCGGAACGTCGAGTCGCCGGCATCGGCCTCGGACAGGTAGGTGTCAAGGATGTCGAGCGCGGTCTCCAACCGCGTCGACCACTCGGCGCGCTCCGAGACGTAGAACCGCGCCCGATCGTCAGTGCTTTCGATCTCGCACATTCCGACAACGAACAGCAGGACTTCGATCGCCGCGCGCAGTCGCGGGGTCGCGTCCTGACCCTTGTAGAGCCGCGTGTAGAACTTGTGAGCAGTGTTCAGGTAGATGACCCGCGAACCACCCAGCTGGTCGGCGCGATAGAAGGGCGCGCCGGGGAGGTGCTCCTCCCGCACCGCGTAGGGGCGCCCTTCCGTCTGAGCCMTAAGCTCCTTGACCACCTCGATGGCGGGGCGCCCAGTCTCCTCGGCGACCTTCTCGGCCTGCTCCTCCAAGTTCCTCTCACCGAGCTGCACAAGGCGCTCCCGGTCGGCGACGGGCGTCTTGGAGAACTTCTCCGACTCCGCCATGGCCTTCTCGGCGGGCTTCTGCCCGCCGCCCTCGTCCTCAGGGCCCTTCAGGGTCCGCTTGTCGGTGTCGTATCGACTGCGCATCTGCTTCACAGCCTCGATGAGCCCCTGGTCCTTGAGGATCTGCCACATCCGGTCACTGAGGACGACCTGCTGCTTGGAGGTGGTGATCGAGAATTCCTCGTCCAGCGTCGGCGGGAAGTCGAGCTCGACGCCGACATACCGATCGTCGTTGTTGAAGTAGATGAAGCTGTGCTTGTAGTTCACGACATCGATCTGCCTGTGGTTCCGCTTTACGATGATGCCGTTATTGTCGGCGCGCACACGGAACCGCGCGTTATTCTTTCCGCGCTCCTTGCTCTTGTCCAGCTGACCGAACCTCGGGGGCATATACGAATACCGAATGACGACCGCGCAATCCTCACCCTTGGAATTCTGCACCGTGAAGCGCGCCTCCGGAAGTGCCTCGGCACGCTGGTCGTCGTCGTCGTAGTACATCGCACCAGGGGTTAGGAACAACGGGTCGATCGGCTTGATCTGCCGGCCGTCGACGTGGATGTTGAGCGTCCGGAGGTAGTCGCGATAGGTAACCCCGAAATGCGGCGTGAGGTTCTGCTGAAGACCGAGAGCCGTCGTCCAGCTCAGCCGGTCAAGCTTCTCCATGAAGACGATGGTGTTGGGCTCGAACGCGAGTTCCTTGAGCCGAGCAGTGAGCGAGGCGGGCAGCTTCGCCGGCCGCGCACCCGGGATGACGATGCGGTGGCCGTCGTTGTACTTGCCCTCGCTCATCTCATCGAGGTCCAACGTCACGCCGTGGAACTCCGTCGTGCCCGCCGGCTTGGAGTACACCGAGAAGCTCCGGCCGAGGCTGACCGCTGAGCTCGGGAGGCCGTAGCCGTACCGGCCGAACCCGTTGCGGTCGTCCTCCCGGTGCGTCCCTCCCCACGCCATGGAGAGACGGATCATGTCGGGCTCCATCCCATGGCCGTCGTCGGCGACAGCGAGCCACTCTGGCTTCTTGCCGCTCGTGTCCCAGAACACGTGGATGTTGCGGGCACCCGCCTGGTCGGCGTTGTCGATCTGCTCGTCGAGAGCGGTCGCCGTGCTCTTGTACCCGAGATCGCGCATCCCCCGGACGAACGCGGAGGTGTKGGCGATGCCGAAGTCGTGCCCGTTCTGCAGGAGATTCTCGACGAAGCTGCGCTGAGCGACGAGGTCGGGGTCCGGCACGGCGGGAGTGGTCGCGGTCACGGTGGGCTCCTTGAAGTAGAGGTCGAATTGGGACGGCGTGAGAGGGGCGTCGGTCATGCAGCCACCTCCTTGTGAAGGCAGGCGAGTCCGGACAGACCGGCCGCGAGGGCACGCCGGTGGTGGACATGGACGGACTGGCGGCTGATGCCGAGCACAGCCGCAACCTCAGCGAAGGTGTGGCCCTCGTAGTAGTGCAGCCAAATGACCCGGCGTGTCGTCGACGGCAGGGTGGCTACGAACTTGCGGACTGCCGCTCCTGCACGGGGATCGAATTCGAGGTCGTGGGCGGCGACGGTCAGGCGACCGTTGGGGTCGAGGTCGTCAGGCGAGGTGCCCATTGCCATGGCGTACCGCTGGCCGTGCTTGCTGCGGACGTTCGGGTGGTCACGGACGACGTGCTGGGCCGCACCCAACAGGTACGGCCAGAGGAAGCCGTCCAGCGGGATGCCTGTCCCGGGCCGATAGGTAGGCAGCCGCCGGAGGAGTTCCTCGCGGACGGCCTGCTCGACGTCGGCGACGTCCTGGCGCTCCGGTTTCGCAGCGAAGGTGGCGCGGCGGACGAGCCTCTCGTTCTCGGCGGTCACACCAACATTGGTGACGGACAAATTCACAATGGCCAACTCGACCTCCATGTTCGTGCACCCGGGGGTGCGCGGAGGGAGGTCGAACCCCGCCATGGGGGTACGGGCCATCTGAGTCCGTCACTCTTCGCAGTCTGTCGCGACCACGTTGTGAGAGGACCTCCTGGTCTCCGACTAGAGAGTGCCACGGAAGGCCTGAGATGTCAGCTGACAGTGTTCGACGTCAGCCGACAGTGTTCGACGTCAGCCGATCGGGTGACGGGAGCAACCGGCCTGCGACGATGCCAGACCGTCGATGCGTGGCGCTTGGGGTCACCGAACTCGCGCTTACCCTGGGCAACCCTCTCCATGAGAAGCTCCTCGCCAACTCACGCCGGCGGCTCCTCCGCGCGGGTCAGCTAAGGCGCCCCGGAATCGCCTCGATCACGACTGCTACCAAGCGTTGCATTGCCTTGCCCACCTGCCGTCTCCTTCCGTGGGACGACGGGCGCGACTTCATCTCAATGCAGAGGACGAACGAACGGAGAGTTGCCGCTCAACTCCATCGTCGAGACGACGACGGGTACTGCGACAAGTACCTGCGCGATGCGCTCCTCGAAGGTTCCACCAGCCGTTCGCCCGTACTTGTCGGACACGTACTRATGCCAGCGGGAAGGGTGCCGCGGCTCGCCGCCGACCATCCAGATTTTGGAGATCCCTCTCTCAAGAGCACGATCGGACAACCACGCCACCTGCGCGCGCATCCACCGCCCGGCATCCCCACTCAAACCAGCGACGCCCCAGCCCGCGAGCATCGCATCGGCGCCGTCCAACGTGGCCTCCATCTGATCACGGGCCAGATCCCACCCGTGACGTCCCTGTCTGTTGAGCTCCACAACGGACGGAGTTGCGACAGTGCAGAGGTTCGCCATCACCGCGCAGTCGTAGCCGAGCACGTTCGCGGCTCGTGCGACCGCGTTGCGGCTTCGGGTGCCAGCGGTCGTCGCGGGTGGGTTCAAGAGAACCGCGACGAGCGTGCGCTCCCGATCCTCGCCCGTCGGCTCACCACTCCGAAGGAGGGCGGGCGGAACGTAGACGCTCGTGTGCAGCATCCGGACCGCCGTCCTTCCACGGTTCGTCCCAATCCACCTCGGCTCGATCGAGGTTCGGATCGCCGTCGGCATGCGCAAGTACCAGGGCGCAG
Organism: Cellulomonas sp. P5_C5; assembly: GCF_054049655.1. NCBI lineage: Bacteria > Bacillati > Actinomycetota > Actinomycetes > Micrococcales > Cellulomonadaceae > Cellulomonas > Cellulomonas sp. P5_C5. Next base: position 74,427 of record NZ_JBFULY010000016.1, read on the forward strand.
TCACGGTTCGTTGCTTGCCCCTTGGTCTCGCCCCAGATACGGCTGACCTTGCTATTCGCGGGAAGGTCGTCCTCGACGATGTCAATCAAACGGAGACCMGTCTGATCCCTGATTTCGTCCCACATTTGCCGCRCAAGGGGCAGCGCGTCTTCCTTACCAGGGTCCTTTACGTCGCCGATAACCAGGACGGCAACGCCGTCCTTTTTCAGGACCCGCTGCACGCCCAGAGCTGTGCGGCGCATGAAATCGCAGTACGAGGCGTAGGTGTGCCCGTGATCAAGCACAGCGTTGAGCTTCTTGCGGCCCTCACCCTGCTCGCGACCCACCTCGTCGATCCCGAGGAGCCACAGACGGATCCAGTTGGACTGGGCGTAGTTCACCACCTGTAGATACGGCGGCGACGTCACAACGAGGTCGACCGACCCCTCGGCAAGCTTGGAGCCGGACAGCAGTGCGGCAGCATCCGAGTGGTGCGCGACGCCCGCCGATCCGTAGTCGTCGTCGAGATATAGCCTCGCGAGCTTTTCCCGAAGTCGTTCGAAGACATCCTGGTCGAGCTTCTGCAGGCCATTCTCTCGGATGAATTTCTCGACGTACGTCGGCGACATGCTGAACGTGTTCGGCATGCTGATACTCAGGTACTGGCTCGTGCCATCTCGTCGCCAGCCGCCGTGCATGATGCCGGCGAGCGACCCGGCGACCATGAACTCAGTCCGGCTCCAGGTCGTTATCTCCTTGGCGAGCAGCTGCTCCCGAATGAAGCAGAGCTGGGCAAGCGTTTTGTCGTGATACAGCATTCGGATGTCCGGCGACACGTCGAGTTCGGTTGGGGGCCTCGTCGCCTTGAACGCCCGCTCCATCTCGTCAACGAAGCCATTTGCCTCGTCCCATGTCGGCGGCTCGGTCTTGGCACGCGACAGCACGTAGGCCAGCGGACTCAGATCGTTGGCGATGGCCTTGCGCCCCTCGACGCGCGCCTGTAAGGGCGTGGTCCCACGTCCGCTGAAAGGGTCGAGGACGACATCGCCAGGCTCGGAGTACTGCTGGATGAACTGGTGAGCGACCTTCGCGGGAAACATCCCGTGGTACGAGCACATGGTGTGCATCGAGTGACCCCAACGCGAGCCAATACCGTGCCAAAGAGTTCCAGCCGACGTCGTTCCACCGTCGATCGACTCGCGCTGTGGAGAGTCGAAGTATGCGTCATCAGACCAGTCAGTCATCGCGGTCACGATAGGTACGCCTCGAACGACTTCGCGGCAGCGACGAGCACCGGCTCGTTCGACTCCTTCGACACGCGCGACAGGTGATTGCGCGCCTCCTTGTACTTCTCCTGCGTCACCTGACCCGCGGCACGCCGGAGCCCCAAATCACGCTTGATCGCGCGAACATMCTCACCGGCGTTGAAGCATTCAGCAGGGAGAGCCTCGGTCACCATCTCAATGAACTTGAGCGGGTAGCGCTCGACGCCGCCGAGACGAGCAGCATCCGCCACACCGGCTATCCAGAGGTCGGGGCTCTCCCCCTTAGCGAACTTCTCCCGGAGCGCCCGCTCCAGGCCCTCGTCAGTGAGTCGAAGCCAGGCGTACGGGTTCGAGGACGGGAACACGCCGACGTCCATCAGCTCGACGATGCGTGCAGATAGTCCGCCGCGCTCCATGAGACGCCAGAGTCCGGTGTAGTTCCGGAGCGTGGCGGGTGAGACGCCGATGTAGCGGGCGATGTCGACCTTCAGCACGTTCTCGGACTTGTGCAGGTGCTCCACCAGGGTCGCTAGCTGACTGGGAAGCAGGTCTTGGTAGATGTCCGACTGGAAGCGGATCTCATAGCGGAGGTCGTAGTCGAGCAGGTACGCCGCAATCGTCTCGAAGCGGGTCGAGTCCTTCTCGCGGATCGCCTGAACAGCGCGGAGGCGAAGGGCGCCGTCGATCACCAGATAACCGCCGTCGGGATCGGCTGCCACCTTCAGTGGCTCCGCCAGTCCGATCTCGTCGACGGACGAACGTAGGCGGTCTTCAAAGGACTTTGCGCTGCCGGAGCGCACCAGCTCAGGACTGAGCTTCAAGTCTCTAGGGGCGACTTCGATGAGCTTCACTGCGCGACCACCGCGTACGTCGTTCCGCTCTTCGTCAGCGCGGTAGGGAAGCTGAGCGCAAGCTGGCGAAGCCGGTCCTTCAACGTGCCGTTGGGTAGTGCGACCAGCGCTTTGCAGGCCCAGTTGAGCAACGCGACGCGTTCGCCGAGCCTCTTGGCGCCGAGCGCCTCCAGCTCTTGCCAGTTGAGCGCGACGAAGAGCGCCTCGAGCTCCTTGGTTCTGATGGACAGACCGGAGATGATCTCCAACACGGCCGGACGCTCCGGCGAGCCGACGTGCCGTGCGATAACCGCATGCATGGCGAGACTGACTTCTCCCGCCCGCAACGCCTCGACCTCGTGTGTTGTCGCGCCGTCGAGCTGCGCCAGCAGTCGGCGCACGGTAGATGGGGACAGACCAAATCGGCGAGCAATGGCCGAGGTCTCCTCACCCTCCTGCCGAGCTCGCTGGATGAGGAGCGCGCGGTCGACCGGGCGCATCTTCAGCCGGGCTACGTTCTCGACCAAGAACTGCTGCACCTTCTCGGTGTCCGCGTAGGTGTCGTCCACGACGATCGCCGGGATCGTGGTGACGCCAAGCAGGCGGCAAGCGAGCGTCCGGCCCTGCCCCTTGATGAGCAGGTAGTCGCCGGTGCTGTCGGGAGCGGGCCGGACGGTGATCGGCGTCAACACCCCGAACTGCTGGATGGACCGCTGGAGTTCGCGGTGGCCTTCGCGATCGCGTTTGCGGCCGAGGCCGTCCTCGGGGCGGATCCGGTCGACGGGCACGTACCGAACCGGGAACGCGTGGTGGTCCTGCACCGGCCTAGTCGTCGTCTCTGCAGGCGTCGCCGCCTTGCTCGCCGCTACCACGGACGCCCACCCTTCGACTTACACACGCGTGATTCTCTCAGAGTTTCGGGACCAGCCAACGCACGCTTCCGGCGGGTCGCCACGACGCTTGGAGAGGACCCTCATCGCAACTCAGCTGACGGTAGACGCAGGGTCTGACAGTGCCAGCGGAGGCGCTGGCGCCGGCCGTCTAGGCACCCTATGCGCCTCACGAAGCCGTGCCGCTCGAAGTCCACAAGGTGCGTGGAGCAGACTAGCTCCATCACCACGGACTCCATCCCAAGCTCGCATGAGCGCCTGACACGGGCCAGCCCGCCGCCCACGGCCGATCAACACGCTGACCCGACGGCGCTCCACGACTCGGCGCGACGCCGCCTCTAGGCTCGCCAACGGCACGAGGGAGGCAGTTGAAGTGGTATTGCAGGACTTGGGTCTGCAGACCAGCTATCGGTCCGGGCGCGACGCCCTGATCGATGACTTCTATGTGCCCTGCCTCCAGGAGGCGATCCGCTACGACCGTGCGGTCGGCTACTTCTCAAGCACCCTGTACCACGTCGTCGGCCTCGCGTTCACCGACTTCGCCCGCCGCGGAGGGCGAATGCGACTGGTCTGTTCGCCGGCGCTAACTCCCGACGACTTCGACACCATGAAGGAGGCGGACGATCTCGGCCGCCGTGCCCAACAGACCGTCCGCGAGGACCTTGAGCGCCTACTCAGCAACCCGGCAGCCGTGCCAGCGACCAAGCTGTTGGCCACCCTCATCGCCAATGACATTATCGACGTACGCATAGCGTTCGCCGACAAACCCAGCGGTCTTTTTCACGACAAGCTAGGTATCTTCGAGGACGTAGAGGGCAGGCGCGTCTCTTTCAGAGGCAGCGCCAACGAGACCTGGCGTGCGTGGGGCTACAACCACGAGTCGTTCGATGTCTCATGCAGCTGGCGCAACGAGCAAGAGCTATTGCGCACGCGGGAGCACACCGACAGCTTCCAGGAGATATGGCGTGGTAGGGAACCTGGCGTACTCATTGCGCGGCTCGACGAGGTCACCCGCGAACAGCTCCTGGCCATTGCCGATGACGATCTCGATCACGCGATCGACGAGGTCCGCCTTCACCAAGGGCGCAAGCTCAACCAGGTCGTCGGCCGGCCACTCATGGAGCACCAGCGCCTCGTCCTCGACGACTGGAAGGCTCACGACCACCACGGCATCGTCAACTTTGCGACAGGCGCGGGAAAAACCCTCACGGCCATCGAGGGAGTCAAGCTTTGGACAAACGACGGCGGCGCCGCGGTCATCCTGGTGCCTGGACGTGATCTGCACGCTCAGTGGATTCGTGAGATAGAGGCCGAACTGGGCAACGTGCAGATCCTTCCTGCTGGCGCTGGCAGCAACAAGAGCGACTGGATGCAGCTCCTGCCAATTTACTCGGCTCCCGGCAACTCGGCCGAGCTGCGTCGCGTTGTCGTGGCGACTTACGCGACGTTCGCCTCTGACGACTTTCAACGTCGCTTGAAGTCCGGTAGCCATCTGTTGGTTGTCGCGGACGAGATGCACCGCGCTGGCAGTAGAAAGGTCCTGCCCGCTCTGGAGCGGACGGCCCGCGGCGCGACCTTAGGTCTGAGCGCGACCTTCCGCCGCCAGTTCGACGGCGAGGGCAYGGACCGGCTGATCGAATTCTTCGGCGACGTGCTTTCACCCGTCATCGGCCTTGCCGAAGCCCTGATGCTCGGCCTATTGGTGCCCTACGACTACCGGCTCCATGAAGTCACGCTGGACGACGATGAGCTGGCAGAGTACGACCGACTCACTAAGCGGATCGGCCAATTGATGGGCCAAGGCGAGGCGCTAGGCGATCCGGACGGCCAGCTTCGGATGCTGCTAATCAAGCGCGCACACGTCCTCAAGCAGGCGCGAATCAAGGTTCCAACGGCGGTCGAAATTCTGAAGACCGAGTATCAGGCAGGCGACCGGTGGCTCGTCTATTGCGACGACAAAACCCAGCTCCATGACGTCATCCACGGCTGCCTGGACGCTGGTCTTCCTACACTCGCCTTCTACTCCGGCATGCCCAGCGACCGCGACACGGTGATCCGCAGCCTTGCCGACCACGGCGGAATCGTCGTGGCAATCCGCTGCCTAGACGAAGGCATCGATATTCCGGTCACCGACCACGCCCTGATCCTCGCCAGCTCGACGGTTGAGCGTGAGTACATCCAACGACGTGGGCGGGTGCTCCGACGCGCTGCAACCACCGGCAAAGTGAGTGCCGAGGTGCACGACCTGATGCTGGTCGACACGACAGGCGGTGCCTTGACGAAGAGCGAGGCTCTGCGGGCGTTGGAGTTCGTCCGCCTGGCGCGGAACCCCGCTGCGCGTGAGCGCCTGAAGGTGATCGTCTCGCTAAGTCAAGATCCGGTCGAACTGCCAGATCTACTTGACGACGAAGAAGAAGGAGGAGACTGACCGCATGGATGTCGGACCCGACAACACCGGCCACGGTCGACAAGGTGCACTCGCGGCGCTCCGAGAGGTGGCGGCCAGCGCAGATCGGAAGCGGTTCGCGCTGGCGATCGACTCGTTTGAGCCGGAGGACTACGACGAAATCGTGCGCCTCGCATGGCGCTATCAGTTCGATGACGACCGCTCGAAGTTCAAGCGGGACCTGCGTGAGCTACAGGTCCACGTCAGCGAGCAGATCCTTGCCCGGCTGGAGTTGARGGAATGACGCTGCGCTTCGAAAGTCTCAGCCTAAAAAACTTCGGGCCCTATCGGGAGGTCAACGACCTGAGCCTGACCACCGAGCCGGATTCCCCGGTGGTGGTGATCCACGGCGAGAACACTCTCGGCAAGACCAGCCTGTTCCGTGCCCTGCGGTGGTGTCTCTACGGTGCCCCCGAAGCAGGCCGGTCCGCGGCAGAGTCGGCTCGCGGCCTGGCCGACTACATGAACCGCCCGGCGCGCGCTGAGCGCGAGACCATCATGCAAGTCGGGATGGATTTCAGCGCTAACGGTMAGCACTACCACCTGACGCGGACGGCCACCTTCGACGGCGGCGTCGCCCCTCGGGTAACGGCGGATCTACGGATCGGCGCTGACGTCGTGCAACAGGCGTCGATCGAAGCTGAAGTCGGCCGGCTACTGCACCCCCAGATCTCCGAGTTCTTCCTCTTCGACGGCGAGCTCCTGCGCGACTTCTATGACCGCCTCAACTCCGACCGCGAGCGTGACCTGCTGCGGAACAGCATCGACAGCGTGCTTGGCATCCCGGCTCTGCAACTGGCGTCGCGGGATGTCGAGGTCATGCGCAATGACGTTATGACACGCCAAACCAAGGCCATGAAGAACCGACAGGAGGCCGAGACAGCTAAGCGGCAACTCCGGGAGCTCAAGTCCCGCCAAGAAAGCCTGGAGAAGGATCGATCAGAGATCGCGACTTCCCTTCGCAAGGCGCAAGTCTCTCTTGAGGACGTCCGGGAGCGGATTGCCGCAGTCGATGACCTCAAGGCAGACGCCCGTGAGATGGAGGGGCTTGAAGCCCAGATCAAGGGCGGCGAGGCCGAGGAGACGGCGCTACGGGAGGAGATGCGGGGCCTGCTAGTACGTGGCTGGCTGGCTCCCGCGAGCTCTAGGCTCACCGGCGCATTGCGTGCCGTCCAAGCAAAAAACGACGCCGCGCAGTTGAAGCAGGCCGACATCCAGGCCGCGCGCGACCGAGTCGACCTGCTCCAGAAGCAGATCAAGGGCGGCAACTGCCCGCGCTGTCACCAGGAACTCCCGCCGGCGGATGCGTCCACTCGGCAGGACCTGACCRTCGCCGAAACCGAATTGAACGATCTCCGGAACGCCGCCGGCGACGGCCCGGACTTGAACCTTGAGCGACGGATCCAAAGCCTGATCGACACGCAGACGATCGACTCTTACCGCGACAAGCAGTCACAGCTAAACAGGGTGGTCGCCACGCAGTACGACCGCAGTCGACGCCTGAGTACCATCAAGGACCGCCTCAAGGACAACGATGCGGCGGCGATCCGGCAGCTGGGCAACGAGCATGATCGGCTCGAGCGGGCGGTCGAGTCGTACGGCAAGCGGCTGCTAAGGCAAATCGACGAAGAGAACAAGATCAAAGCCGAACAGAACAAGTTGGCAGGTGTCCTTGCGAGACTAGGAGGCGGGCAGCCAGCGCTTGCGGCCGAGGCGTACTTCTTCGAATACGCGTCGGACCTCGTCACCCGGACAATTGACCGGTACCAGGAGCGAACGCGTGCCGAGGTGGAGTCGACCGCCACGGCCATGTTCATGAAGCTAATTCACAACCCCGAGGGTTACGAGGGCATCACTATCGGTCGCGACTACCGCGTCGACCTTGTGGGCAAGCGCGGGCCGTCGATGAAGACAAGCGAAGGTGGCCGACAGCTCATCGCGCTTTCTCTCATCGGCGCTCTCAAGCGTGCGGCCGTGCGAGGAGGCCCGGTCGTGCTCGATAGTCCGCTTGCACGCCTTGACCTCCAGCACCGCGAGAACGTACTCAACTCGTGGGTGCCAGAGCTCGGCAGCCAGGCAATCCTTCTTGTGCAGTCCGGAGAGCTCACCGAGGACCATGCTCGAACGATCATGGGCAGCCGTATCGGCCAGGCCTACCGCATCCGCCGGCCGAACAACGATCCTGAGGAAGCCACCATCGAGAGGACGCAATGATGGCCAACGACAAGGACGACAAGAAGCAGATTGGTCTCACGCCGGAAGCGAATGACTCCATCGTCACGATCGCTGCCGACCACTTCGGCGGCAGCCAGCAGGACGCCTACCGATTCGCCATCGCCTACGCGATCGGCGCCGGACTCGATCCGGATGACGCCCCCGCAGGGGGCTACACGACGAAGTACCACGCCGAGGCGGTCGAGAGTGGGACGAGCCTGCGGGACCTGTTCCAGATCTTGGGGATCGGGGATTCCGACCGACCGTTCGCGACGGCCGAGAAGCTGGCGGACGTTGGTGTGCGGGACATGGCTCGGCGCCTCGACGGCAACGAGACACTCGCCGACCTGCTTAGCGACGAAGGCGAGGGCGAGTAGGCAGCTGACGTCACGCACCTTCACCTCTGAGGTCCGATCGCCAGACACTGATTCGGCACGAATTGGCGAGACCGAGGATGGCGCCACCAAGTCAGCTTCGGCCGCCTGGGGCTCACCCAGCCCGGGCTGCGATCCCAGGAGCGCAGCCCCGTTTGGCATGTCGGGCGAGATCCTGGCTGCTCATGCGTGATCTCCGCCTGCTGCGCACTCAGGTGCGAGTGGCGTCGCACGTTGGGCGCTCGACCGTCGTGCCGCAGGCCGGGGTATGAGTCACCGAAGTAGATCTTCGGTCGCTCGCACGAGCGCGCGGGCGGCGCGGCTCTGACGGCGCTGCCGGCGACGCATTGAGACGCCCCACACCCGGTCGAGCCGACGAGCGCGCACGGCCTCGTCGCGTCGGGCTGCCAGCAGCTCGCTGGGATCGAGGTTGTCGACCAGGTCCAGGCCGGCGCCGTGCCGGTGGACGAGCGCGTAGCTGCCAACGAGGAGGCAAACCTCGGAGAGCCAGATATCGTCAGCGACGCCAGTGCGCACATCGATGGCGATGACGCGCTGGCCGGCCGGCGAGCTCTCACGCAACTCCACGACGCACACCAGGCTCCATCCAGCGGCATCGGCACGGTCGCGGAGATCCTGCAGGTGGCGAGCTGCGTGCCGGTCGAGCACGGGCCGTCGGCCAGTCCTCCACACGCACGACGCGAGCCACAACCCGATCAGCACAGCGACCGCCTGCCACACCCGGACGGCCGCAGCGTGCAGGTCCGGCGCGACTGCCAGCGACGCGCCACCTCTCACAGACAGCCCTGCGAGCATCGCGAGAGCGGCTCCTGGTCCGACCAACGCGCGAACCCAGCGGCCGAGCTCGCTACCCATCCTTTTGGCCACGACGTCACCGTCTCGCCGGGATCCGACACTCGTTCACCAGAGCCCCTGAAACCTGTGGACGACGAACTCGAGCAACCGGCCTGTGGACGGCCGCCCGCACCTCGAGCAACGCGCCCTCGGCGAGCAACCGGGCCGCAGTCCGCTGGAGGTCGGACGGCATCTCGGGGCCGAGCGCGGATCGCTCGTCCGTGATCCCGTATCGCTCGCGGTAGGCCGCCGCAGTCTTAGCTCTCTCGACCCAGGCGTCGCGGCGCGGAGCTTCCGAAGGGGGCGGCACCAGGTCGTCCAGCCACGGCGCCATTGGCAACTTGCTCGCCGTCACCCGCGTGCTCGCGCAGACGAGCCGCGCCACCGCCACCGCGTTGCGCGCGGCGGACCGAGTCCACCGTGGCGAACTGACCGTGCCAGCCATGCTGATCGCGGTCGTGCTGGAGCAGCACGGCGACACCTTGGCGTCTGCCGTGATTAGGCATCGGACGGTGCTCGGGTCGCTTACCGCTGGCAATGACGCCGTGGTCGGCCAAGCCCGCGAGATCGGCACGGCCGTGCGATCCGTCCTCCTCCCACTCGCCCGGCACCCGGTCGAGGCCCGAGAGGCCGCACCATCTCTATGCGGTTACACGCGTGCCACGGCGGTCGCCACGGCAGCACTCACCCAGGCGGCGGATGCAGCCGTCCGATCCCGCGCCGTCGCGATCCGCGATCCGTCCGAGGACCAGCCCTACCCGTGGCGGTTCGCCAGTCGGTCGGACGTGATGCCGTTCCTTGAGCTGCTGGAGCAGGCGACGATCGAGATTCGCAGTGGTCTCTCAAGCGTCGCCGCCATCACCCAACCTGACCGGGCGGCTGGCCCGGTCGCAACGGACGCGACGACCGCATTGCGGGCAGCCCTGGAGCGCCGCCAGATCGCGCTGCGGCCCCGAAGTCCCGGGTGGCCAGTACTCACGAGTGATTATGCCCAGGTCCACCGCGCCGGGTCCCGGACGTGGATCGCGTGACCGGTGACGGCTTCCTTGCCGGTGGCGACGAACTCGACGGGGACGAACTCGTCGAGCTCGTTCTGGGGAGGCGGCCGCGCCCTCTCGATTGGTCTCGTCTCGACCACGAGGACTTTGCGGCGGCCCATGCCGCCCTCACGGAGTGGGTGGGGTGGCTCGTGCTCCGCTACGGCCTCGATCATCGCGACGTCCCTCCATGTTGGGCTCAACACGGCGCGCTGATCGAAGAACTCTCTGCGCTTCACACCGCTCACCAGGCGTCGTTCGACCCGGGCGGCAGTCCGATGGGCCCAGCCGAGTGGCACCAGATCCTGGGCAACGCGCGCGCCCGTCTGCAGCTCTGGGCGGCCCGCACCGGCTGCAGGCCGGCAGAGCACCGGCCCGATGTAACGCCGTACCGGCCCTAGCCTCGGTTACGACCCCGGTACCGGACCTGGCGAGTCGGCTCACTTGGGCCTCCAAACACCATCGATCGTCTGCGGATCGATTCCTGAGCCGACGTTTCGGGGTGATTCCGGTTTCAAGGCGTTTGACGTTCCGGAAGGTCCGCCGCGACTACCCCTAGACTCTCGGGTCGCTGGCCGCGGGGCCAAAGCCCCCGCCGCCGCCTCGGACAACACCGGGTCCTGCATCGGATGTTTGACCCATGCCAATCGACACTCGGGGGCACTCGCTGATCGACGAGCCGAGCGGACTGGGAGCTCGGTTTTCGGCCGCTCCGCGGCCGCGTCCTGTCACACTCGGCCCATGGGACAAGAGGCCGCTGACCAGCGCATTCAGGGGTGGACCGCACCCGCCGTCTGGGCCCGCACCGAAACACATGACCGCAACGAGGTCCGCCAACTTCTCGCACCGTCGCAGACGTTCGACCTCGGGCACTCTGGAACTCTGACCGGCACCGTCGAGCTCCGCAGCGCATACGGCACGTGGCCTGCCTCGTCCGTCGACCGGCCCCTCGACGGTGGGATCCTCTGGGTTGAGCTCCCGCTGGGCTACCGCGTCGGCGACCCCCTCGTTCGCGCCCGTTGGCGGCGGCCGGCCGACCTG
>NZ_JBFULY010000017.1:0-84068 GCF_054049655.1 Cellulomonas sp. P5_C5
TCGAAACGGTCCTCGAACCAGGACCCGATCGGGTCGGAGCTCGCCGTGGCCTGCCGGTCGGCATCCTGCACCTCGAGCGGTGCCGCGGGCCAGCTCAGGGCGGTCGAGCCGTCCTCCCACGGGGTGTGCGTGAACGGGTCGGGTGCCGGCGCGAACGGGTCGTCGACATCGACGACCGGTAGCACCACACCCATCGACCCGCCGTAGCGCAGCGACGCCAGGTCCCGGGCGCGGGCGACGTGCCAGTCCAACGTGGGGAGGACCTCGGTGTCGAGCCGGTCAGCCACCGCGAGCACATCGTGCAGCGCACCGGTGGGCACGTTCAGGGTGCTCATCCGCCAGCGCAGCGGACCCAGGTCGTTCCGAATTGCGTCCCGGGTCGCGGCCACGTCGTCGCGCACGGCACCCAACGCCTCGGGGCAGATCTCCACGATCGGGCTCACGGGCTCGCGCTCTCTTGCCGTGCACGATGCGCGGCACGTTCCGCGTGCGCGATCTCCTCGAGGATCGCGTCCTCGACACGGTCCAGGTCTCGCGGCAGCGTCCCGGACAGCGGGGCGAGGTTCTCACGGTGCAGCCGGTCAGCTGCGATCCCGGTCCAGGTGCCGGGCGCACCGACCGCACCGGCGGGCACGGTCAGCGACGGAGCCCCGTCTCGCGCCGTACGAAAGTCCCGCAGGAGCGCGCGCAGTTCCGCCACCCGCTCGTCAGCGCGTGCCTCGGGATCCACCATCGTCACGCTCCTGGGTCGAGGGCCACCGGCCCGTGGGGTCGCAAACTAGCGGGTTCCACCACCGAGATGTCCGAGTTGTCCACAGGCCTGTGCAGCGGCTACCCAGGGCGGCCGTCGAGGGTCAGAGCGGTACGCAGGGGGCTCGAACGGGGAACGCCGCCGGCGCGCTCGGGATCTGGTGAGGACGGGTGTGGATGGAGCCCGCCGGAGGTGTCGGGTTTCGGTACGGTTCACTGGCTAGGGCCCGTCGAAAAGTCTCAACCGGCTCCATCCAGAGGACGACGCCCCGCCTGCTCACCGCCTGCAACCGGGTGCTCGGCGGTAGGCTCCCAGTGCTCCGGCGATGACGTCGGGCCATGACCGTGCCCCGCGGTGTTCGCGAGGAAGCCCGTCGGCGTCGGTGCCCGCCTGCATGGCTCGCAGGCGGGGACGCTGCGCGGAGATCAGTTCGAGCGCCCAGGCTCGGACTCCTTGTGGCCCGGGTCGGTGGTGCCCGATGCGTTGCGCCGCAGGAGCGGTGTGCGGATGCTGCGAAGGAGGAGATGTGGCCCGAGGAGGCCAGCGCGGGTCCGGTCGCGCGCGCACGAATCCTGGCGCCCAGCGCAACCGCACGCAGCGCCCCACCGAGCAGGGGATCATCCCCGTGCTCGCGGAGGTTGCCGCGGAGGTCGACCGCGCGGTGCAGCGTCCCCCGACGCGACCGGCGGTGCGCACGAAGTTCCAGGTCGTGGCGCTGCTGGTGCGCGAGGAGCGGGCGCGCGTGAAGGCCGACGTCGCGCTGGGCGAGTCGGGCCGTACCAAGCAGATGAAGCGGCTGGACGGGGTGGCGACGCAGCTGGCGAAGACCGCTGCTCGGGACACGTCGCTGCTGCAGCTGCTGGCTGAGGATGCGCGGGTCTCCGACGCGGCGCTCGCGTACAAGGCGACCCTGATGCGTGCGGGCGGGCTGGAGCCGCCGGAGGCGCCGGCGCCCGTCGAGAAGCCCGCCGCGGCGCCTGCCGCCACGACCCGGGTGGTGCCCCGGTCGGTGATCTCGCGGCAGCTGGCGAACCCGTTCCTGGCGCCGGACTTCGAGGCTGCGGCGGAGCGGACCGCGACGCGGGCGCGCCGCCTGGCGGGTTGGGAGCTGCTCGACCCGCTGTTCAACTCCTTCGAGCGGGCTGCCACGGGCGCCCCGGCGTGCATGTCGCTGCCCCCGGCGCGGCCGGTTCCGGTGCCCGCTGGTCGGGAGCTGATGCCGCACCAGGCCCAGGTCGTCGCGGCGACGATCACGGGCCACCGCACGTTCCTGCTCGCCGACGAGCCCGGGCTCGGCAAGACCGCGCAGGCGCTTCTCGCCGCGCAGGCGGCCGATGCGTACCCGCTGCTGGTCGTGGTGCCCAACGTCGTGAAGACGAACTGGGCGCACGAGGTCGGTCTCTGGACGCCGTTCCGACGGCCGACGGTGGTCCACGGTGACGGTGACCGGATGGACGGGTTCGCGGACGTCGTGATCGTGAACTACGAGCTGCTGGACCGGCACGTCGGCTGGCTGGGTGACCTGGGCTTCCGCGGCATGGTCGTCGACGAGGCGCACTTCATCAAGAACAAGACCTCGCAGCGGTCGCAGCACGTGCTGGCGCTCTCCGAGCGGATCCGCGCCCGCGTCGCCCGGCCGCTGCTGATGGCGCTCACCGGCACCCCGCTCATCAACGACATCGAGGACTTCCGGGCGATCTGGCAGTTCCTCGGCTGGATCGACGACGAGAAGCCCCTCGGACCGCTGATGGCCGCCCTGGAGAACACCGGGCTCACCCCGGCCGACCAGGGGTTCTACGCGGCCGCGCGGTCCAGCGTGATCGACATGGGCATCGTGCGCCGTCGGAAGGTCGACGTCGTCGCCGACATCCCCGCCCGCCGGGTGGCGGACCTGCCGGTCGAGCTCGACGGCGCCGCCGGCCGCTCGATCCGGGCGGCCGAGGCTGCGCTCGCGGCCCGGCTGGTCGAGCACTACCGGTCGGCCGTGGACGTGCGATCCGGTGGTGCGGGCGAGGACGAGATCGACCTCGAGCTCGCTCGTCGCGTGGCGGCGGCGGAGCTCAAGGACTCGAGCTCGAAGACCGGCGGCGAGAACGTCTTCACGATGGTCCGCCGGATCGGTCAGGCGAAGGCCGGGCTGGCCGCCGACTACGCCGCGCAGCTGGCCCGCAACGTCGGCAAGGTCGTGTTCTTCGCGAAGCACGTCGACGTCATGGACCAGGCCGAGCAGACGTTCGCCGACCGCGGCATCCGGTACGCGTCGATCCGCGGCGACCAGACGCCCACCGCGCGGAAGAAGAACATCGCCGCGTTCGTCGACGACCCCGAGGTGTCGATCGTGGTGTGCTCCCTGACGGCCGCGGGGGTGGGGCTGAACCTGCAGGTCGCCTCCAACCTGGTGCTGGCGGAGCTGTCCTGGACCTTCGCCGAGCAGACGCAGGCCATCGACCGCATCCACCGCATCGGCCAGGACCAGCCCGTCACCGCGTGGCGGGTCATTGCCGCGCAGACCATCGACGCCCGCATCGCCGAGCTGATCGACAGCAAGTCGGGCCTGGCGGCGCGGGCGCTCGACGGGGCCGGCGACGAGGACGTCACGTCGTCGACGGACGTGCAGCTCGACGCCCTGGTCGGGCTGCTGACCGACGCGCTCGCCGCCGAGGGGATGAGCTGAGCGACGAGCGGGTCGGTCGGTGCGGCGTGGCCCGGGTTTAGCCGCTCATCGGAAGGTGTGCACGACCTCGATGGTGCCGACGATGTTGTCGTTGAGCTCGTCGAGCTCCTCGGCCGGGATCCAGTACTCGAGGATCGTCTGGCCGCCGACCTGCTGGACGTTGTACTTGTCGAGGTAGCTCTGGCGCACGTCGAACCGCGTCACGTGGCCGACCCCCGAGGCGGGGACGTTCCAGTCGCGCGCGATGCGAATGGCGTAGTCCTCGTTCAGCACGGGGTAGAAGATCGGCTGGTCGGGGAGTCGTGGGGGCCAGCGTCGGAACCCGGTGGCCTCGACGAGCTCGAGCTCGAGGGGGCCCGTCGGGCGCCAGAGAGTGACCAGCTGCTCGGACATGACGGGGAGCCTAGAGGCGGGACCGCCGCACAGCGGCAGGAATTCTCGACGACGGATCGGCTCCGACGGGCAATCTCCCGCCAGAATGCGGGGATGACGCAGAGCTCCGTGAGAGTCGCCGCGTTCCGGCTCTGGCCGCCGGTCGCTGTCGGCGCGCCGCTGCTGGTCGGGTGGCTGGCCACGGTGGTGTGGGGCGACCCGGTGGACCTCGGCGGGTGGCGGGTCCCGGTCGGGTGGGTGCTCGTGGTGGTGTTCGTCGGGTGGAACGGCTGGTCGTTGTGGCTGTTCCGCACGCACCGGACCGGGCTACTGCCGGGGCAGGAGACGAGCGCGATGATCGAGACGGGGCCGTACCGGCTGTCCCGCAACCCGCTGTACGTCGGCCTGCTCGTCCTCTACCTCGGGCTGGCCCTGCTGGCGCCGACGTTCTGGGGGCTCGTGCTGTTCCCGGTCGCCGTGCTGCTCCTGTTCTGGGGCGCGATCCTCCCCGAGGAGCGGTACCTGCACGACCGGTTCGGTGGGCCGTACGACGACTACCGACGGCGGGTGCCGCGCTGGGTGGGGCCGGTACGTCGCTGATCGGCAGGTCCGCGGCGCGTGACTGACCAACGTCAGCCGGCCGGTTAGGTCGTGCGCACGGAGTGCCGAGGTCTTCCCGGACTCGCGCCTGATGAAGCCGGCCCTCGGCATCGCACCGCTCAAGTCGACTGTCCGCACGTACTCCCGGTTCAGAGCCCCGCGGATAACAGAACGTCCGGAAGCTCCGTCAGATAGGGGTTTCACACCGGAGAGGGACTCGTGCGGTGCGCCATTCCGTCGGGTGTCGAAGCGGAGTAGCGTCGCAGGAAGTCCGAAATGCGCAGTTTGTCCCGAATGGGGCGGCCATGTGTCGGGCTCGGTGCAAGCGACAAGACGGGGGTACGTCGATGACCGCACGCGCGCTTCGGTGGGGTGGCGCCCTGGGCGCCACCGTCCTTCTGATCCTGGGGGTGGTCCCGGCCGTCGCTGCGAGTCCACCCGGTGACCTTGTGGCCGCAGCGCCGACGGGATGCGCAGTCCACGAGCCGACCCCGATCGCCGCCGATGCGGTCGAGGACGCGACAGATCTGCCGTCGGTCGGGCAGCAGCAGAAGATCCAGGTGCGCAGCCTCGGTCAGGACCGCAACGTCGTCGAGTACTACACCAGCCTGGACCTGTCCCAGCCTCTTCCGGCGGGCGTCGAGTATCTGAACCTCGCGGTGGGCCAGTTCGAGCGACTCGACGGGAAGGTCATCGATGCGAAGAAGGTGACCGCGTCCGCGGCGATCGACCAGGAGGGGCGCCGAGACCATCTCCTGGTGACCGTCTGTGTGGATCCTTCCGGCGCACACGCGGGGAGCTACACCGGGACGGTCGCCGTGGACGATCCCAGGGTGACGGGAGGCAGCGCGACCTACACGCTCAATATGCAGTTCGCCCCGGTCAACCGCGTCTACGTCCTGGTCGCGGCCGCGTGGCTGCTGGGTTCTCTGGCTGGGTTGACGCTCGCCAGTCGTGTCGAGGTGAGCAATCCACGGAAGGGCGTGCCGCGGATCCTCATCGCCCTGGGGCTGAGCGCGGTAGCGGTCTGGACCGTCTTCGCGACGCAGTTCCTGAGCAACCTCTCGTGGGAGGGCACGATCCTCTTGTGGGCCACCCTGCTGGCGGGCTGCTTCGGCGCGGCCTACGGCGCGTCGAACTTCTCCGGCAGCGTGCCTGTCGGAGGGGAGAAGGATGGAGAGGATGAGGTCGCGTAGCGTCGCGTGCTGAGCGAACCTCGGTCTCCGGATCAGGCGGCCAGGTGGAACGTGCTCGCGAAGCGGTCGAGCAGGTCACCCGGGCCGTGCAGGACCTCGACGACGCCGGTCGCGATGGCGCGGTCGGGCGCGAGCTCGCCGGAGATGAGGCGGCGGATGTCCGGGCCGGCGGCGAACGCGAGGTCGACGGGTCCGTCGCCGCGCGTCACGTCGAGGGTGGGTCCGTCGACGCGGACGAGCAGGTCGGCGGGGCCGAGTCGCGCGGCGTAGGCGGTCGCCGGCAGGTCGGCTGCCACGTGCGGCTGGAAGGCGGTGCGGAGGGTCATCGTCATCGAGTCGGGGGTGATGATCTGCTCGTCGCGGGGGTCGCCCATCGCCTTGAAGCCCCAGGCGCCGAGCGCGAGCACGACGGGTTCGAGCTCGCGGCCGTAGGGCGTCAGCTCGTAGATGATGATGCGTGAGCGCGGCGCCCGGCGGATGACGCCGGCCTCCTGCAGCTGCTTGAGCCGCGCCGCCAGGATGTTGCTCGGGATGCGGGGGAGCCCCGCGGCGAGCTCTCCGTAGCGGCGCGGCCCGACGAGCAGGTCACGGACGATCAGCAGGGCCCACCGCTCGCCGACGAGCTCCAGTGCCTGCGTGATGCCGCAGTACTGCCCGTAGTCGCGTGCGGCCATCGGCCTCAGGCCTGGTTCGCGAGGGCGTCGGCGCTCGGGGCTGCGGCGGCCGGGTCGAACCAGCCGAGCTCGAGGATGTTGCCGTCGGGGTCGTTGAGCTGCCGCTGGTACATGAAGCCGTAGTCGGTGGCGGGGTGCGGCTCCTTGCCGCCTGCGGCGAGCCCGTCGGCGATGGTCGCGTCGACCGCCTCGCGGCTGTCGAGGAAGACTGCGGTGGAGACCGACGGGTTGACGGCCGGGTCGCCGATCGGGAGGTCGGTGAAGGTCTGGAAGTACTCGCGCGTCAGGACCATGAGGTAGCTGTGGTCCTGCTCGACGACGAAGCAGGCGCCGTTGTGGTCCGACATGGCGGGGTTGGGAGTGAAGCCGACCGCCGTGTAGAACGCCTTGGCGCGCTCGAGGTCGGTCACTGGCAGGTTCACGAACATCGCGGTCATCGTCGTCGCCTCTCTTCTATCTACTAACAGGGCGTGATCACACTTGCAAAAAACAAGTAGAGCGTCAAGACCTGCGGTTGCGCGGGTGCTGCTTGGCCGTGCGTTCGTTGCCGTGCTTGTACTGGCCGGTGACTCGGGCCATCAGCTCCTGGGGATCGCCGGCCTCGACGTCCTCGAGGAAGTCCGCCGCGGCACGTCCGCGCAGGACCGTCGCGCGCCGGCCGTGGTGCGTGATCGTCACCTCGGACCCCGTCGTCGTGAACGCGAATCCGTGGGGTGGGTGGGGCATGGGCGTCCTTCCTGGCTCGGCAGGCGCTCACGGTAGGTCTCCGGGGTGGGCGACGAGAACGCAATAGCGTCGGGCCCCTCGGTCAGCCCAGCTCGTCGTGACGGCGCGACAGGTATGCGGTCTCGGCGGTGTTGCCGGCGAGGGTGATCGCCCGGTCGTACGCGGCGCGCGACTCGTCGCGACGGTCCAGCCGGCGCAGCAGCTCGGCGCGGGTGGCGTGGAACGCGTGGTAGCCGTCGAGGGGGAGGTCGTCGACGGCGGCGAGGGCGACCTCCGGACCGTCGACCTCCGCGACGGCGACGGCGCGGTTCAGGGCGACGACGGGGGAGCGGTCGAGGCGGACCAGCTGGTCGTAGAGCGCGACGACCTGCGACCAGGCGGTGTCGGAGGCGTCGCGTGCGTCGGTGTGCACGGCGTTGATCGCGGCGAGCAGCTGGTAGCGACCGGGCGCGACCCCGGAGGCCAGTCGCTCACGCACGAGCCGGTGTCCCTCGGCGATCAGCGCACCGTCCCAGGCATCCCGGTCCTGCGCGGCGAGGGGGACGAGTGTGCCGTCGGCGGCGACGCGGGCGGGTCGGCGGGCCTCGGTGAGGAGCATCAGCGCGAGCAGGCCGGTCACCTCGCCGTCCTCGGGGAGCAGCGTGCGGATCAGCCGGGTGAGCCGGACCGCCTCGGCAGTCAGGTGCGGACGGACGGGGTCGGTGTCGGGGCCGGTCGCGAGGTAGCCCTCGTTGAAGACGAGGAAGAGGACGGCGAGCACGCCGGTGGTGCGCGCGGGCAGGTCCTGCGCGGACGGCACGCGGTAGGGGATGCGTGCGGCGGCGATCTTGGCCTTCGCGCGGGTGATCCGCTGCCCCATCGTGGCTTCCTGGACCAGGAAGCCACGGGCGATCTCCGGCACCGTCAGCCCGCCGACCATGCGCAGCGTCAGCGCGACCCGCGCCTCCATCGCCAGGGCGGGGTGGCAGCAGGTGAAGACCAGCCGGAGCCGGTCGTCGTCGATGGCGCCGAGCGGTTCGGGCGGAGCGTGCTCGGAGAGCATGAGCGCCTCCCGGTGCTTGTCGTCCCGCTTGTTCTCGCGCCGGATCCGGTCGATCGCCTTGCGGGTGGCGGTCGTTGTGATCCACCCGCCGGGGTTGGGCGGGACGCCGTCCGCCGGCCACCGCTCCACGGCGGTCGCGAACGCCTCGGCGGCCGCCTCCTCGGCGAGGTCGAGGTCGCCGAACCGCCGGGCGAGCGTCGCGACCACCCGGGCCCACTGCTCGCGGTGGGTCTGGGTGATCGCCTCGCTCACACCAGGAACGGCCGCACCTCGAGCCGTCGGTTGCAGGCCTTCGACCCGTCGGCCATCAGCGAGAGCGCGACGTCGAGGTCGGGGGCGTCGATGATCCAGAAGCCGGCGATGTGCTCCTTCGACTCGACGAACGGCCCGTCGGTGAACAAGGGCTCCTCACCCCGGCCGTCGATGACCGTCGAGGTCTCGGGGGCCGCGAGGCCGCCCGCGAACACCCAGTGGCCACCGGTCCGAAGCCGTTCGTTGAACTCGTCGATCGCCACCGCCTCCTCGGGAGTCCCGGAGCTGGTCCTGTGGTCGATCACGGACACGAAGTACTGCATCTCACTACCTCCGAGGTCATCCTGCTACGCGTACTGCGGGCGGCCGGCGGGCCGGTAGGTCTGCGCCAGGATGCCCGTCGAGAACCGGCGCGAGTCCACCAGGTCGAGCGCGTGGTCGAGACCCTCGGCCGGGAACAGCCGGGTGCCCGCGCCGACGATCACCGGGCAGACGATCAGCGTCAGCTCGTCGACGAGCTCGTGCTCGAGCAGCCACCGGATCAGCTGCCCGCTCCCGTGCACCTGCAGCTCGCCGCCGGGCCTGGCCTTCAGCTCGCGGATCTCGGCCTCCAGGTCTCCGGACAGCACGGTGGTGCCCGCCCACGACGGGTCCGTGATCGTGGTCGAGGCGACGAACTTCGGCCGCGAGTTGAGCGCGCTCACGAACGGGTTGTCGACGTCGTCGCGCACCCCCCAGTACCCCGCGAAGAGCTCGTAGGTCCGCCGGCCGAACAGGAACGCGTCGGCCCGCAGGTAGCAGTCGCCGATGTAGGCGGTCGACTCCTCGTCGCCCAGCGGCAACGCCCACCCGCCCCGGTCGAACCCGGGGTCGAGCGTGGGGTTGTTCCCGCCGTTCGCCTGCATCACACCGTCCACGGTGATCTGGGTGTTGGTGATGAGCTTCATCGTCGTCGCCTTGTCCGAGGTCGGGGCCGACCTCTCTCACCCGTGCTACGAACGGCGTCGCCTCGATCCGACACCCATGAAGTCCCGGACCCGCTGGGCCATGGCCTCCGGCACCTCGGCGACGGTGAAGTGGCCGCCCTCGTCCAGCCGCTCGAACACCCGCAGGTCGCGGTAGAACCGCCGGGCGACCGACTCGGGGTTGTCGTGCTCGTGCCGCTGGACGAACACGGCCGCGGGCACCTCGACCGGGGGGATCACGGCGTCCCCGCCGTCGACGTACGTCCGGAAGGACGTCCCGATGCTCTGCGTCGCCCAGTACAGGGTGGCCTCGGTGAGGATCCGCTCGCGCGAGATCCGTCGCTCCACCGCCGCCGGGTCGCCCGCCGGGGTGTCGCTCCACTCGACCAGCTTCTCGGTGAGCCACGCGAGCAGGCCGGCCGGCGAGTCGTTCAGCGCGGCCGCGAGCGTGTCGGGGCGGGTGCCCTGGACGTGCGCGTAGCCCGCCTGGTCGTACCAGCCCGCCCCCATGCGGTCGTAGAACGCCCGCTCCGTCGGGTCGGTCGTGGCCTCCCGCTCGTCCTGCGGCAGGAAGTGCGCGTGCGTGACGACGATCCCGGCGACCGCCTCCGGGTGCGTCGCGGCGACCAGGTCGCTCACGTTCGCGGTGACGTCCTCGCCGTAGGTGACGTATGACGAGTAGCCGAGCACGTCCGTCATGAGCGCGTGCGCCAGGTCGGCGAGCCGCTGCTCGGTGGTCGGCCCGTCGAGCGGCGGCGAGAACCCGAACCCCGGCAGGCTCATCACGACCACGTGGACGTCCGGCAGCAGGTCCGCGAAGTCCAGCTGCAGCGCGAACGTGTGGGGCCAGCCGTGCATCACGAGCAGCGCCGGCGCGTCCGGGTCCGCCGAGCGCTGGTGGACCACGTGCAGCGTCGTGCCGTCGACGTCCGCGAGGAGCTGCGGGTGCTGGTTCAGCCACGCCTCACGGGCGCGCCAGTCGAACGTCCGCCACGACGCGACGAGGTCGCGCAGGTACGCGGACGTCATCCCCGAGGTGGGCCGGCGGGGCGAGTCGTCGAGGAAGCGGGTGCGCGCCAGGCGCTCGTGCAGGTCGTCGAGAACGGACTGCGGGACGTCGACGACGAACGGTCGGACGGTCATGGGCTCACCGTAGGAGAGCCCTCCGACAGTGTCAGAGGCCGTCGGCACAATCGACGCGACGGGACCGCGTCGACGAGGAGAGCCCCATGACAGCCTTCACCCGCTCCGACGACCTGCGGGGTGCGACGTTCACCGGCGCGAACCTGCGCGGTGCGCGGTTCGTCGAGTCCGACCTGTCCGGCGTCGTGATGCGCGGGGTCGAGATGGCCGACGCGGACATCGACGCACCGTGGCTCCCCGACTCCGACTACTTCCGCGTCAACGGCGTCGACGTGATCCCGTTCGTCGAGGCCGAGCTGGACCGCCGCTTCCCCGGCCGCGAGCAGCGGCGCGCCGCCGACCCGGACGGTCTGCGCGCGGCGTGGGCCGCGCTCGAGCGCACCTGGGCGGCGACGCTCGACCGGGTCTCCGCGATGCCCGTCGGCACCGTCGACGTGTCCGTGGACGGCGAGTGGTCGTTCGCGCAGACGCTGCGGCACCTGGTCCTGGCCACCGACACGTGGCTGGGCAAGGCGGTCCTGCGCCGGGACCAGCCGTTCCACCCGCTCGGTCTGCTGGACGCGGTGACGGCGGGCGACAGCACCGACCTGACGGTCTTCACGACGGGGACGCCGACGTTCGCGGAGGTCCTCGACGCCCGGGCGGACCGGGTCGCGATGGTGCGGGACCTGCTCGCGGACGTGACGGCCGACGAGCTGGATGCGCCCCGCGCCAACCCGCACGCCCCGGAGCACCCGGAGACCGTCCGGTCCTGCGTGCACGTGATCCTCGAGGAGGAGTGGGAGCACCACCGCTTCGCCGTGCGCGACCTCGACGCCGTCGGCGCCTGAACCGATCACCCGCTCCCGGCGTATCTGTCGTTCTTGCCCTCGTCCCCTTCCAGGAAACGCGCGTCGCCATGGCGCACGAGTCTCGAAGGGAAGACATCTCATGGCGCTCGGACAACAGCTCTCGCCCACGCAGACGCTCGTCACGTTCTGCCTGTGGGCTCGTCGGCACGGCTACTCCGTCGGCGAGATGCACGGCTTCACCGCGGTGCACCCCGTCCACACGGGCGGCTCGTGGCACTTCGACCAGGAGGGCGGCTTCGGCAAGGCCGCGGACCTCAACAAGAACGGTCCCGACGAGCGTGACCACCTCATCGAGGCCCTGAACCGCGCGCAGGAGCTCGGCCTGGGCGTCATCTTCGCGCGCGACGGGTCCGCCGGGGTCAGCGGCTCGCACCGGAACCACCTGCACGTGGACGTCGGCCCGTTCAGCCACCTCGGTGCGAGGTCGTCGAAGCCGCGCGGGGGCGGGGACGGGCTGACGGCGGCGCTGCAGACGGCCGTGCACACGGGCGCGGACGAGGTCTGGGGCTTCGAGACGGACGCGCGACTCGAGTCGATCAAGGCTGCGAGCGGCCTGATGGGCGTGGGTTTCCCGCTGGGTGTCGCGTTCACGCAGCGCGTGGTCGGGGTCCCCGACGACGGCGTGTGGGGCAAGCAGTCCCGACGGGCGCACGACGTCGTCACGAAGGACATCCAGCGCGCGTTCGGCCGGCCCGCGAACGGGATCTGGGACACCGCGCTGGTCGACGCGTACTCCAGCGCGCGGGACCTGCGCAGCCGCGTGATCTGATCAGCCGGGCAGGAGCCCACCGTCGAACGTCGAGGAGTCACCCTCGAACGGGCGCAGTGCGTCGGGCGCGGGGAACGGCAGCACGTAGCTGGCGGTCACCACGTCCACGGCGCCGAAGTCGTCGACCTTGACGACGACCCGCTCGGGGGTGACCTCGACGATGCGGACGCGCTCGCGGCTGCCGTCCGGCAGGTCGAGCTGGTAGAGGTCGGCGAGCCAGTGCAGGCCGCGCTCCTCGAGCGCCTCCTCGGCGGCGAGCCAGTCGACCGTGCCGGTGGCCTCGCGCCCGAGCGCGTCGTGGGCGACGAAGCCGTCACCGTCGGGACGGATCCAGCCGAGGCGCTCGCGGTCGCCGGGGCGACGGTGCTCGATCCAGCTCTGCGGGGGCATCGAGCGATCGTACTCAGGGCCGGGTGGCCACCCACAGCTCCTCGGCGGGCCACCGGCGCGCCCAGTCGGCGGAGACGATCTCGTAGAACGCGTGGTCGTCGCCCTCGGGCGGTGCGTACAGCTCGTGCAGGGCGTCGACGACGAACCCCGCGCGGCGCAGCAGCCGGACCCAGTCGCCGTGCGACGGGTGGAACTCCACCCCGCCGCCGGGCCACCGCACCTTGTAGGCCTCGCGCTGCCCGCGCAGCAGCTGCTCCTGCGCGACGCCCTCGTCCTCCGGCACGCACAGCGCCGACAGGTGGCTGTTGGTGAGGAACACCAGCCGTCCGCCGGGGCGCAGCAGCCGGGCGGCCTCGGGCAGCCAGCGTTCGGGGTCGCACCAGGCGGCGGCACCGTGCTCGCTGACCACGAGGTCCGCGCACCCGTCGGACAGCGGGACGTGCTCCGCATCGCCCTGCACCAGCGGGAAGACCGGACCGTGCTGTTGCTGCAGCCGGCGGGCGGTGACCAGCTGCTCGCCCGCGAGGTCCACCGCGACCGTGCGGGCGCCGGCGCGGGCGAGCCAGGCGGAGAAGTACGCGGTGCCGCTGGCCAGCTCCACCACGTCGAGCCCGCGTACGTCGCCCAGGACACCGAGCTCACGCTCGGGGACGGCGAAGAGCCCCCACACCGGCTCCGGGCGGACCCACTGCTCCTCGGCCGCCGCGTCGGTGAACCGCTCGTTCATGACGGCCCACAGCGCCCGGTTGAGGGCGGTCTCGTCGGCTCTCGCGTCGGACATCTGCCGACTCTAGGCCGTACGGGGGTACCGGCCGGCGGCCCGTCGCGTTGCCGTTACGCTTCGCGATCACCATGGCAGCAACGTCGCTCGTGCATCGTCCCGCCGTCCGCGCGTCCGCGGCCGCCGCGGTGGCCGTCCTCGTCCTCGTCGCGGCGCTCGCGCTGCTGGACCCCTCGGGCGGGCTGCTCGCGCCGGTCGGTGGGCACGGGCTGCCGGTCCTCGGCACCGGCGCGGCCTTCCGCTGGGCGCCGCTCGTCGTGGGCCTGCCCGTCCTTCTCGTCGCGACGGCCGCGCCGGTCTGGGCGCTCGCGCGCCCGGGCCGGACGTTCGCGGTGGCCTGGGCCGCAACGGTCGGTGCCTTCGCCCTCGCCGCCGCGGCGGCCGGGTTCGTCGCGACGCTGCCCCTGGTCGGCCCGCACCTCTCGTTCTGGTCGGCGCTGCAGTTCGCGGTCACCACCAGCGGCTGGGCGGGCGCCAAGGGCCTCGTCGTCGGTCCGCTGGTCGCGACGGCGGCGGCCCTGGCGCACCGGTTCGGGCCTCGTGCCGAGACCGCGAAGGGTCGGGACGGCACCGGTCCGGCGGTCGCCGTCATGCTCGTCGTCTCGGTGCTCGCCGCGGTGGGTTTCGCGTCGACCGTGTGGCGGGGCGGTCCCGTCGGCTACGCGTTCGACGGTCCGCTGGTCGCGCCGACCGCCGCGGCGGGCGTGCTGGGCACCCTGGTCGGGATCGCGGTGTTCGCCGGCTCGTTCGCCCTCGTCCTCCGGTGGCTGACCGGTCACGTGGTCGCGGCGGTCTGGGTGGCGGCGGTCGTCGCGGGGCTGGCCCTCGGGGTGGTCGGCGCCGTCGTCGCAGCGGGCACGTCGGGCCTCGCCGACGCCGGGCCGGACAGCTGGTGGATCGCGACCACCCTGATCAGCCTCACCACGGGCATCGGCTACGGCGTCGCGGTCGGCCTGGTGGCCACCGCTGTCACCGCGGTCGGGTGGCGCTGGCGCGACCGTCTGCCGAGCGCTCCGCACCCGCGGTCCCGGCTCGTCGCCGGCAGCGCCGTGGTCGTGCTCCTGCTCGCGGTCCCCGTCCTGGTCGGTGCGCCGGCCGCCGCCGGGCCGCAGGCGACCGCGCCCGTCGCGCCCACCGGCGGCACCGAGCGGCTGACGGTCCTGCCCGCCCCCGAACCGGGCGGGCTGCCGGTGATCGGCGACGTCACCGGCCGGCAGGTCGTCCTGCGAGGGGTCAACCTGAACCAGCTCATCGACTACCACCTGCGCGACCCCGAGGTCCCGGCCACGCAGCCGCCGACCGACGACGACTTCGCCGGCATGGCCGCGCTGGGCTTCAACGTCGTCCGGCTCGGCATGTCGTGGTCCCGGCTGGAGCCCACCCGCGGCGAGCTCGACGAGGACTACCTCGACCAGGTCCGTGCCGCGGTGGCGTCCGCCGAGGAGCACGGTCTCTACACGGTGCTCGACCTGCACCAGGACGCGTGGGGCAACGCCCTGGCGCGGCCCGACCAGCAGTGCGACGGCGGCACGTCGCCGACCACCGGGTGGGACGGGGCCCCCGGCTGGGCGACGATCACCGACGGGACCCTGCACTGCCAGTTCCTGGCGCGGGACCTCGCTCCGGCGGTCGCGACGGCGTTCGGCAACTTCTACACCGACCGCGACGGCATCCAGAGCGCGCTCGTGGCGACGTGGGCGAAGGTCGCGGGCGAGTTCGCGGACGACCCGGCCGTGGCGGGGTACGACCTGCTCAACGAGCCGGGCATCGGCGCGGTCCCGCCGACCACGTCGGGTCTGCTGCTCGGGCGCTACTACGACGCGGCGCTCAGCGCGATCCGCGACGCCGAGACGGCCGCCGACGGCTTCCACCACCTGGCGTTCTTCGAGCCGAGCGTCCTGTGGTCGGGGCTCGCGTTCGACGTGACGCCGCCGCCCGGTTTCACCGACGACCGGCAGCTCGTGTTCGCCCCGCACCCGTACAGCGAGTCGATCACGATGGACCAGGGCTTCGGCCTGACGATCGCCTCGATCGAGCGGAACCTCACGGTGTCCGCCCGCGCCGCCGCGTCCTACGGAGCCGCCCTCTGGCTGGGGGAGTGGGGCTGGTTCGGGGACCCGGCCGTGGACGGGGCCAAGGTCGACCGCTTCGTGGCCGCGCAGAACCGGCTCGGCCTCGGCGGGGCGTTCTGGGTGTGGCGGCAGGGCTGCGGGTCGCCCGAGACCGGGTCGGACGCGACCTCGTCGGGGAACCTCGTGTCGGTCGACTGTGCGACCGGTGAGCTGAGCCCGCCGCCGGAGGGCTTCGCGGCCCCGCTGTCCCGCGCGTACCCGAGGGCGTTCCCCGGACGGCTGGACTCGTTGGCGTCCGGGTCGAGCGGTCGGGACCTCGAGTTCTCCGCGACCGTCGACGGGGAGGGCGTCAACTGCGAGATCGACGTGTGGGTCCCGGGCGTGACGCCGCCGAGCCTGAGCACGGCGGGGATCGACGACGTGGAGTCGACGCAGGTGCCCGGTGGCTGGCTGATCAGCGGCTGCGCCGGCGGGACCTACTCCCTGTCGGTCACGTCCTAGATGTCCGACCCCTCCTGATCCTGGGCGTCCCGAGGTACGCAACGTCACGTCGGACCACTCGAAAAGCCCTTCGTCGACGCCGGGTCGTATCGATACGATCGAGGCACGACGCGACCGGCACCACCGACCACCGCGGACGTTCCCACCCGCTCTCCAGTCCCAAGGTCGCGCTGTGCCCAAGGTCCTCACCGCCGGTAGCCCCTGGCGTGTCATCGCCCTGTTCGCCGTCCCCCTGCTCGTCGGCAACGTCGTCCAGCAGCTCTATCAGGCGGCCGACGCCGTCGTCGTCG
This sequence comes from Cellulomonas sp. P5_C5, assembly GCF_054049655.1. NCBI lineage: Bacteria > Bacillati > Actinomycetota > Actinomycetes > Micrococcales > Cellulomonadaceae > Cellulomonas > Cellulomonas sp. P5_C5. The sequence goes on from NZ_JBFULY010000017.1 coordinate 16,050, forward strand.
GCCGCGTCCTCGGCGTGGACTCGCTCGCCGCCGTCGGCGCCACCGGCGCCCTGCTGTTCCTGCTGCTCGGCTTCGCGTGGGGCATGACGAACGGCTTCGCGATCCCGACGGCGCAGGCGTTCGGCGCGGGCGACCACGCGGCCGTGCGGCGGTCGGTCGCCGCGGGGACCGTGCTGTCGGCGGCGACGAGCGCGGTGCTCACCGTGGCGGCCCCGCTGCTGGCGGGACCGGCGCTGCGGCTGCTCAAGACGCCTGAGGAGCTGCTGCCCGAGGCCACCACGTTCGCGGTGATCAGCTTCCTGGGCGCCAGCACGATGATGTTCTTCAACTTCCTGTCGGCGATCATCCGGGCGATCGGCGACTCGCGCACCCCGCTCGTGTTCCTGACCATCAGCTGCGTCCTGAACATCGTGCTGGTGGTCGTCGCGGTCGGGGCCCTGGGGATGGGCGTGGCCGGCGCGGCCGTGTCGACGGTCATCTCGCAGGGCGTCTCGGTCGCGCTCTGCCTGTGGTTCGTGCGGCGCCGGGTGCCGGTCCTGCACGTGCACCGCGAGGACTGGCGGGTCAGCGGCGTCGAGCTCCGTCGCCACCTGCGGCTCGGGCTGCCGATGGGGTTCCAGGCGTCGATCATCGCCATCGGCACGCTCGCCGTGCAGGTGCGCCTGAACGAGCTGGGCTCCGACGCGGTCGCCGCGTACACGACGGCCGTCCGCGTGGACGGTCTCGCGGTCGCGCTGCTCGCGTCGCTTGGCCTGGCGGTGTCGATGTTCGTCGCCCAGAACCTCGGCGGCGGGCGGCCGGACCGCATCCGTCGCGGCGTCGTGCAGGCCATGTGGCTGTCGGTCGGCGGTGCGCTGGTCCTCGGCGTCGTGCTCGTCACGGGCGGGTCCGCGATCGTGGGCCTGTTCGTGGGCGCGGGGGAGGAGCGCGTCGTCGACATGGCCGCGCACTACCTGCTGGTCAACGGGGTCCTGTACGTCGTGCTGGGCGTCCTGTTCGTGCTCCGCGGCGCGCTCCAGGGCCTCGGGCAGACCGTGGTCCCGACGCTGACCGGCGTGATCGAGCTGATCTGCCGGGTCGGTGCGGCGGGCGTCCTCGGCGCGGCGTACGGGTACGACGGCGTCGTGTGGGGCAACCCGCTCGCGTGGATCGGGGCGGTCGTCCTGCTGGTGCCTGCCTACGTGGTGGCGTCGCGACGCCTCGCGCTGCAGCCCGTGGGCAGCACCGCGGTGCCACGGCGCGTGACGCGCGTGCGGCACCGCGGGCCGTCGGCTCGCGCGAGGGTCAGGCGCTCGCGGGTGCCGTCAGCCTGACGGGCTCCCGATGACCAGCGGCAGGATGACCGAGTCGATCATCTGCTCGACGAACTCGTCGTCGATGCGCTGGCCGGCCACCATCTTGCGGTAGGCGATCATGGCCGGCGCGACGGCGGCGACCATCTCGAGGTCGACGTCCGCGCGCAGCTCACCGCGGGCCTGCGCGCGCTCCAGCAGGCCGCGCATGAGGCTCACGCGGGAGCGGACGAACTGCTCGTGGAAGACCGCGGCGACGTCGGGGTTCTCCTTGACCGCGGAGATCACGCCGGACATCAGCTCGGAGTCGTCCGACCGCTTGCGGCCGAAGCGGACCGCGAGCAGGTCGGAGCGCAGCGAGCCGGTGTCGGGGACGTCGTCGGCGGACATCGGCACGCCAGGCGAACAGACGATGGCGTCGACCGTGAGCTGCACCTTCGAGGGCCAGCGGCGGTAGACGGTGGCCTTGCCGGCGCCCGCGCGGTCGGCGACGGCGTCCATCGTCATGCCGTCGAAGCCGCGCTCGGCCAGGAGCTCACGGGTGGCCTGCAGGATCGCGTCGTCCTTGGACTCGTCGCGACGGCGACCGGGTCGGCGAGGCGCCGTCGTCACTGCCTCGTCGACACCCATGGCCACACTGTATCCGGAGAAATCGATACTGGGGGGTTCCGGAACTGGCAAGTTCCGTATTAGTGTCGCTCCACCGACCACGACGTCCCAGGAGCACCCTCATGTCCGCACCCACGCAGACCCGACCGGAGAGCCGGCACCGCTGGCTCGTCCTGGCCACGGTCGCCCTCGCCCAGCTCATGGTCGTGCTCGACGCGACCATCGTGAACATCGCGTTGCCCTCCGCCCAGGCGGAGCTCGGGTTCAGCGACAACGACCGCCAGTGGGTGGTCACCGCCTACGCGCTCGCCTTCGGCAGCCTGCTGCTGCTCGGCGGCCGCCTCTCCGACATGTTCGGCCGCCGCCGCATGTTCCTCATCGGGCTCGTCGGCTTCGCCGCCGCCTCCGCGCTCGGGGGTGCCGCGCAGACGTTCGAGCTGCTCGTCAGCGCCCGTGCGCTGCAGGGCGTGTTCGCGGCGGTCCTCGCGCCCGCTGCCCTGTCCGTGCTGACCACCACCTTCACCATCCCCAAGGAGCGCGCCCGGGCGTTCGGCGTGTTCGGCGCCATCGCCGGCATGGGCGGTGCCATCGGCCTGCTGCTCGGCGGCTACCTGACGCAGAACTTCGACTGGCGCTGGAACCTGTACGTGAACGTCGTCATCGCCGTGATCGCGTTCGCCGCGGGCACGATGCTGCTGTCCCGGACCGACGCCAAGCACGACACCCGCATCGACGTCCCCGGTGTCCTGCTCGCGTCCTCTGGTCTCTTCCTGCTGGTGTTCGGCTTCTCGCAGGCCGAGCCCCAGGGCTGGGACGCGCCGGTCGTGTGGGGCTCGCTGGCCGCCAGCGTCGTGCTGCTCGTCGGCTTCGTCCTGCGGCAGCGCACCGCGGAGCACCCGCTGCTCCCGCTCTCGATCGTCCAGGACCGTGACCGGGGCGCCGGGTTCCTCGCGATCCTCGTCGCCGGCTCCGGCATGTTCGGCGTCTTCCTGTTCCTCACCTACTACCTGCAGCTGACGCTCGGGTACGGGCCGATGCAGACCGGCACGGCGTTCCTGCCGATGGTGCTCTTCATCGTCATCACGGCGCAGGTCCAGACGAACGTCCTGGTCCCGCGGTTCGGGCCGAAGGTCGTCGTGCCGCTGGGCATGGCCATCGGCGCCGGCGCGATGCTCTGGTTCACCACGCTGGACATCGACAGCGGGTACGGCGCCGTGCTGGTCGGCCTGATCGGCATGGGCATCGCGATGGGCTCGATCATGCCCGCGTCGTTCCAGATCGCCACGCTGGGCATCGCGCCGCGGCAGGCGGGTGCCGCGTCCGCGATGGTCTCCACCAGCCAGCAGGTCGGTGGGGCGATCGGGACCGCGGTCCTGAACACCCTGGCGGCCACCGCCGCCACCGCGTACGTCGCCGACCACGCCCCGGCGACGCCCGAGGTCATCGCCGCGGGGGCGCTGCACAGCTTCTCGGTGGCCTACACCTGGTCCGCGGGGATCTTCCTGTTCGGCGCCGTCCTGACCGCGTCGCTGTTCCGCACCCGTCGGGACCGCGAGGCCCGGCTCGTCGCCGCCACCCCGACCGCGCACGACGACGCCCCGGTGCTCGTGCACTGACCCCGCACGCCCGAGAGGCTCCCACGGCCGCGCGCCGGGGGAGCCTCTCGTACGATCCGAGCAGGAGAGGGGTGATGTGGTGACGGCCGAACCGGCGCTGACGCCTGGGGAACGGCTCCCGCTCAGCCGCGAGCGCGTGCTGCGCACGGCGGTCGCGATCGCCGACGAGCACGGCATCGAGGCCGTCACCATGCGGCGGGTCGGTGACGAGCTCGGTGCCGAGGCGATGTCGCTGTACCACCACGTCGCGAACAAGAACGACCTGCTCGACGGGGTCGTGGACCTGGTGGCGGAGGAGATCAACGACGTCGTCGACGGACTGGACATCACCGGACCGTGGCAGCCCGTCGTCCGCGCGCGGATCCTGGCCGCCCGCGAGGTGCTGCTGCGGCACCCCTGGGCGCCGCAGGTGCTCGCCACCCGCTCGACGCTGAGCCCGAACGTCGTGACCTACCACGACCGGCTCGTCGGCCTCCTGCACGGCGGCGGGTTCTCCTACGACCTCGCGCACCACGCGCTGCACGCGCTGGGCAGCCGCGCGCTCGGGTTCTCCCAGGAGCTGTTCGACCCGGGCGCCGGGGCGTCCGCCGGGCCGCTGCCCCCGGAGATGGCGGCCGCGGTGCCGTCGCTGGTGGCGATGCTGTCCGAGGTCGCGCACGACGACCCGGGCTCCACGCTCGGCTGGTGCGACGACCAGACGGAGTTCGAGTTCGGGCTCGACCTCCTGCTCGACGGGCTGGAGCGCCGGCGGTCGGCCTCTTGACGCGCCTTACGTTGTAAGCCAATCTGGCTTACAACGTAAGGAGGGTTGCCATGAAGGCGATCGTGCAGACCAGGTACGGCTCACCCGACACGTGCACGCTGCAGGACGTCGACGACCCGGTGCCGACGTCCGACGAGGTCACGGTCCGCGTCCACGCCGCGTCGCTGAACGCCCGCGACTGGCACCTCATGCGCGGCGACCCGTACCTTGCCCGGCTCGCCCCGGGCTTCGGCCTGCGCGCCCCGACGCTGCGCATCCGCGGCTCCGACTTCGCGGGGACGGTCGAGGCCGTCGGCGCGGACGTGACCGGCCTGCGCGTCGGCGACGAGGTGTACGGGCTGCGCGACGGCGCCCTCGCGGAGCACGTCTGCGCTCCGCAGGGGCTCGTGGCCCGCAAGCCCGCGAACCTCACGTTCGAGCAGGCCGCCGCCATGCCGATGGCGGGGATGACCGCGCTGCAGGGGCTGCAGGGTCGCGTCCGTCCCGGGCAGAGCGTCCTCATCAACGGGGCGTCCGGGGGAGTCGGGACGTTCGCGGTGCAGCTCGCCCACGCCTGGGGCGCCGAGGTGACCGCCGTGTGCAGCACCCGGAACGTCGACCTCGTGCGCTCGCTCGGCGCCGACCACGTCGTCGACTACACCCGCGACGACGCGCTGCGGGCGGGTCGCCGCCACGACGTGCTGTTCGACCTCGTCGCCAACCGCTCCCTGCGCGATCTGCGCCGCGCCCTGGTGCCCGACGGCACGCTCGTCCTGTCCGGCGGGGGTGTCTTCGAGGGCGGCTCGGTGCTCGGCCCGATCGGCCTGCTGCTCCGGAGCAAGCTGGTGGGACCGTTCGTCGCACAGCAGATCGTGTCGCTGTCGACGTCCCCGGGTACCGAGCACCTCGACGTCCTGCGCGAGCTGGCCGAGGCCGGCACGATCGTGCCGGCCATCGACCGGACCTACCCGCTGCCCGCCGCCGCTGACGCGCTGCGGTACCTGGAGAGCGAGCACGCCCGCGCGAAGGTCGTCATCACGATCTAGAGCAGACCACCCCGACGCAGTCCACGCCGTTGCGCGACGCCGTGTTGCCGCCGAGGTCGGTGGCCAGCGGCACGAACAGCCCGTACCCGTCGTTGCGCGTCGCCGTGTTGTTGCCGACGTGCGAGGCGGTGTCGACCACCACGCCGTCGCCGTTGCGCGTCAGCACGTTGCCCTGGACCGTCACGTCCTCCACCTCGAACGGGGTGCCGGCGCTCTGGGAGATCAGCCCGGTGCCGTTGCGCCGGAACACGTTGTCCTCCACGACCGTGCGGACACCCGCGTGGACGGCGACGTCGTTGCCGACGAAGAGGCTGCGCGCCACCCGGTCGGTGCCAGGGCTCCCGTCGGGGACGATCATCCGGGACCGGAAGGCCGTGCCGTTGTCGTGGAACGCGCTCAGGTCGATGCTCGAGAGGCACAGGTCGGCGGTGATCGCCGTGGTGTTCTTCCGGAACACCGACGAGGTCACGGTGATGTCACCCTCGCTGCACGACAGCGCCGTCCCGTTCCGGGCGAAGGCGGACTGGCGCACGACCGCTCCTCCCGGCGGGCCGATGCTCAGGGCGGTGGCGTTGTCCTCGAACTGCGACCTCGTGACGTCCGCGAAGTTCGAGAACCCGCCGACCACCAGCCCGTTGTCCCGGAACACCGACCTCTCGAACGTCAGGCGCGAGCTGACGAGGTCGGCGACGACGGCGTTGTCCTGCACGACGACGCGCCGCAGGGTCGCGGTCAGCATCGACGACATCGGGAAGACGGTCGCCCAGCCACGCACCGTCCCGTTGCGCACGGTCACGGGCGGGTCGTTCTGCACGTCCGCGAACGACACGTCGAGCGCGACCCCGCCGACGTCCCGGCCGGGACCGACCAGCGCGTGCCCCCGCAGGTCGAGGACGGTCCCCGGCAGGAGGGTCAGCCCGACGTCGGTGCACACGAGGTCCTGGGTGAGCCTGACCGTCCCGGACACCGTGTCCCCGCACGCCGGCCCGCCAGGGGGACCCGCCGCCGCCTGCGTCACAGCCCCGAGCAGCGCCACGCATGCCGCCCCCAGTACCGCCGTCGTCCTCGTCAACCCACGCATGGTGGACCCTCCGATCGAGTGTCGGACGTCGGCCCCCTGCCACCCCGGTGCGACAGCGCGACCGGCCCTCGACCACTATGCGTGCGCCCGGTATCGTCCGGAAAGTCCCGAAGATCCGGAATGTGCATATCACCCGGTCGGGCGAGACCCACGTGTCATCCTCACCCCGGCTACCGGTCACCAGCCGCGGTCCCTATCGTGGGTGCGTGAATCCGCTGAGCCGACGAGTGCGCGACGCCCGCGAGAAGGCCGGGCTGAGCCAGGGCGAGCTCGCGCGGCAGGCCGGGGTGCACCCGACCTACATCTCGCACGTCGAGAACGACCGTCGGGCCCTGGGCGAGGACGCGCTCGCCCGGGTGGCCGAGGTGCTCGGCGTCTCGGTGCCCTACCTGCTCGACGGCGAGCAGGCCCCGGACTACAGGTCCGCGGAGAGCGCCCTCGTCGAGGCCCGCCGCCTGTCTCGCATGGGCGAGGCGCGGGCCGCCGCGGACGTCCTCGCGCAGGTGGACGTGTCGGCGCTGGACGTCGACGCCGCCGCGAAGGTCGGGCTCGCGCACGCCGAGGCTCTCGACCTCGCCGGGGACCTCGAGGGATCGGTCGACGCGCTCGAACGACTCTGCACCCGGCTGATGGGCGCGCACCGGTACCTGCAGGCCGCCTACGCCGCGATGCGGATCGTCATGGCCCTCACCGAGATCGCCGACCTGCACCGGGCCGTCGCGCGCGGGGAGGACCTGCTGGCCCAGCTCCCGGCCTCGGTCGCGGGCAGCGACGAGGTGGTCCGGCTCGAGTCCACGATCATCTGGGCGTACATCGCCCGTGGTGACACGACGTACGCGCGGTACCGCGGGCGGCAGCTGCTCGAGCACACCCGCGCGCACGGCTCGGCGCGGGCCGTGTCCTCCGTGCACTGGAACCTCGCGTTCGTCGACGACGCGCTGGGGGACCCCGACGCCGCGCTCGCGCAGCTCGAGTCCGCGATCGCGCTCGCGGGCGCCGACGAGATCGACCGCGACCTGCCCCGGCTGCGTCTGGACCGCGCGTTCCTGCTCGTCTCCGTCGAGCCGCCGCGCGCCGAGGAGGCGCTCGCGGACCTCGACGCCGCACAGACCGCCCTCGAGGTCGGCGAGTCACAGATCGAGCTGGCCCGCGCCGACTCCGTCCGCTCGCGGGCCTGGCTGCTGCTCGACGACGCGGCGACCGCCCAGCGGTACGCCACCCGGGCGGTCGAGCTCCTGCGGGAGGGCGTGCGCCGCGACTCGGCGTCCGCGCACGAGGCGCTCGGCGACGCGATGCTCGCCCAGCGCGCGCGACCCGAGGCCGTCAAGGAGTACCGGTCGGCCGCCGAGCTGCTCGACATGATCTCCTCCGGGCGGTCCGCCGCGGTGCTGTGGCGTCGCATCGGGGACCGACTCCGGGTGGCCGGCGACGAGGACGAGCGGGTGGTCGAGGCCTACGGCCGGGCCCTCGCCGCCGCCGGCATCCGCGGCGTCCTGCCCCCGCCGCCACGGTCATGAGGCCGCACAACATCGCTGTCTACCCCCTGGTGTCCTGCGTCATTGCGCCCTAGACACGGGCTAGGGACCATTCCAGGTGTACCGGAGCGTCCGGTACACCCTCGGAAAGGTCTCCCTCATGAAGAAGCTCAGCATCGTCGTCGTCATCGCCCTCACCGCTTTCGCCGGTGTCACCAGCGCCACGGGGGCCTCCGGCTCCACCCACCAGGTGGCCGCCCCGTGCTGCAAGCAGGCGATCTGACACCACCGACGAGCCGCCTCGCCGAACCCGACCGTGCGGGTCCGTGGCGGCGCACGACACGGCCGGAATGATCAGCTGGAAGGTCCCACCATGAAGAAGCAGAGCATCGCCATCGTCCTCGCCCTCGCTGCCCTCACCGGCGTCGGGGGAGTCGTGGTACCCGTGGCCGACGACGCCCAGGCGTCCGCGCCGTGCTGCAAGACGGGCACCTGAGGTTCGGAGCCAGAGGCGTCCCGCACCCCCCGCGTGCGGCGACGCCCACACCGCGTCCCGCCGGTCGGTGGGCGCCCCTCAGGGCGCTCACCGGCCCGCTGGGCGCACGTCAGAGCCCGAGCGCCCGCCGGCGCAGCCCGATGTGCACACCCACGACAAGGTTGACGACGCCGAGCGCGAGCGCGAGCAGCCCGTTGCTGCGCAGGCTGTGCCGTTCGCGGTGAACCTGGACACCGGTGCGCTGGTGTGGATCGACTCGAGCAACGGTTCAACCGCCGCGCACCAGTCCGCCACGGACGACACGTCCATCGGGTCGATCGAGTACGACGAACTCGCTCGGCCGCGCATGACGTTTGGTGACCTGGCACGGCTGTGGGCTCAGGCTCACAACGCCTAGACGGTCAACGAGCCGACCGACCGAGACCTCCTGCTGGGCCTGCTGGGCTAGGGAGGGCGCGACACCAGAGAGACCCCCGACAGGTGTTGGCAGCCTGTCGGGGGTCTTTCGTTCACGAGGCCGGATCGGCGACATCAGCGCAGGAGCGGCGGGGCGAGGATCGACGTGGCAGTACTTGTCGCGCTTTCGTGCTTGCGCGTTCGGTGGCGTCACGATGCTTGTAACCCAGACTTCCTCGGCCGGCATTACCAGAATCACTGGCGAGATGCAGGTCATACAGCAGCACTACGTCTACGCCTCCGCGCGCGAGAAGACCTGGGTGAATCAGACTCAGATCTTGCCGATCCTGATCACTGGAACAGCGGTTGGGACCTTCATTACTGGCACCTCTTCATGCACTGTCATTTCAGGCAGCCCCGCCGGAGTCTGTGGTGGCAACCCTCAGGCTTTCCCGACGCAACCGCTCCGAGTTGGGACGATCGCGTCCGGTGAGGCATTCCAAACATTCGATGGCTCGTCAGGACCTTCATCCGGGAAGGGTTACTGGGACGTAGTCTTCAACCCGCCCGAAGCTCCCTCAAGGACTTGGTGGTCGAGCACCACTGCGATCAGGTGCGACAAGGCGGTGCCGAACGGCACCGCCGGATGCATCGTCCCGCATTCGTCAACCATTCCTGTGTTGACCTACAGTGCATCCACGCTGCCTGCGTTCGTGGCACACGTCCGCGCTGCCCAAGACAGCGGATTGCCCGGGAGCAGCGTGCCGCTGCACCGGCTCACCGATTCAGTCCTAATCAACAAGAACGGAAGCAAGGCGTGCCCCACTGGTGTCGCTTGGTCGCCCCGGCCGCAGACCCCTTTTGTGCACCAATGTGACGAGTACCCGTTCCGGTCCACGAAGGAAGGTGCGTACACCGGTGGAGGGAGAGCGCGCACGTTCGACTGGTGCCAGGTCACTTTGCGGCCTGTCGTTGAAGGGCCGTCCGGGACCGGGTCCAGCACCGGTGGATTCGGGCCTGGCTACAGCATCTGCATGATCGACCAAGAGCAGAGCGTTGCCGCCGGCAACATGCTCGGCACCTTCTACCTCGACAATCGCATCATCGACAATGACGAGTTCTACGTGCGTACCGCCGACTGAAGCCGGGGACGGAGGAACCAGTGCCCAAGACTGTCGAGCCCAACGTCGACTTCCACCAGTTCACCATCGGTGTCCAGCTTGAGCCGATCGGAAGTGGCCCCCTGATCGTGCCGCCGTTGGCTCTGTTGCGGTTCGTGACTCCTACATCGGCAGCGGTGCTCACCGGGGTCGCGAGCGGCACGGTGCGGTTGACATGCGTTGCGCTCGACGAGGCGCCAGTCGGCGTTGACCCGGGCTGGGAGGACGTGAGCGAGGTCTCGCTGCGGACCACGGACACGCCACTGGTCGCTGCTGTGTGGGACGTCGGCGACGACGCTGAGGTCGCCGACCGTCTCGATGGTCACGGCGCAGGCATGTACCGCCTGCGGGTACATGCACGAGGGCGTGACATCGATGTCGACGGTGTCGCATTTGAACCGTTCGAGGACTACCTCATCTTTGGGTGGCCTGCTGCGTACCAACCACCAGAGACACTGCGAGCGGACAGCCGCATAGGTCGAAGCGAGGTCACACCCCGCCCGTCGTAGATACCGCACCCGGAATCGGGCAATCCGCGTTCAGATCGCTCCTCGTTCAACGGACACGACGTCTACGATCGCTACGGGCGGTCCTGCGACAGAGCACGCGTCCAAGTGTGGCCCGACAACCTCGGGCAGAACGCTCGCAGCCTCCTTGGTGACGGCCTCTGGCGAAGGGTCAACGCCCATCACGACATGCGCGGTGAACGACTGTCCTCGGACCCCATCGCCGACTTCAAGGGTCGGGCCATCCCACATCTGGACACTCGTCACCATCGACGGAGCAGTTCCGGGATTCGCAGCAGGAACCTCGCCCCCGCCCCAAATCGTGCCGTCCGGCCAGACAAGCATGCGCTCGACGCCGTCCACGGGCTCGCGACGGAGGCAGGCTGACCTGCTCCTGCCGTGGTGCCGACCACGGTGTGAGGGCGGGCAGCGGCCGTGACCGGTCGGGCTCCCACCCGTATGACGGGTCGGGCGCGGTCCGGGTCAGCGCGTCCAGCTAGAACCGCTCGACCTCCTCCGCCAGCCTCTCGGGCGCGACGCCGGGGGCGCGGACCAGGATCACCTCCCGGTCCTCGTGCCACGCCGCGACCACGCCCGGCACCTGCGCGAGCACGTCGACCGTGGCCTCCACGAGCGCGTGGTACGGGTGCGCCGCGAGGGCGCTGAAGCCCAGTTCGACGTCCGCCCCGTCCTCCTCCGGATCGAGCACCTCGATCGAGTAGAGCGGTCCGTCCTCGAGCACTCCTGCCAGTCTCTCCACGCCACGATGTCGACCGCTCGGCCGCGAACCTTGATCCGGCCGGCGGTCCCGCAGGATCAGCGAGGATCCAGGTGATTCTCAGGTTCGAGGATTCACCCGGAAGGACGGCCTGGACGTTTGACCAGGACCACATTCGTGCCGCACACTCGTCCTGACGGTGCGCATCGCCTGCCCCCTGCGCGGTGCGCACCGTCTTCACGTCCGGAGAGCGGGACGGGTCCCCTGACCCCGTCCCGCTCTTCGCGTCTCCGGGCTCGTTCGCGGCTCGTCCCCCGTCTTTGCGCGGGTCTGCGGCACCCCGGCGCGCCATGCCGGTGATCGCGCGGAAGCGCGGTTAGCGTTCCCAGGGTGACCGTCCCCGTGCGCACCTCCGGCCCGGGACCCGACCAGGCTCCTGAGACCGGCGCAGACCCAGCCGACCGCCCGATGCTCGTCGAGCCCCCGAGCGCAGCCGAGCTCCTCGAAGGATCCGTCGCCACCTGGCGGGCCGCCCTCGTCGAGGCGGCCGGCGGGTCGACGCTCGTCGACGTGGAGCTGCTCGGCGACGCCGCGCTGGACCTGTCCGCCGCGCACCCGTCGGGGATCTCCCAGCTGTACGCCGGCCGCGAGACCCGGCTCTCCAACCTGGTCCGCGAGGGTGCGGCGCTGTCGACCGCGCGCCGCCGCGCCCGTGCCGTCAGCGCGCGCGCCGCCGTGTACGCGCAGCGCTACGGCATCGCACCCACGTCGCTGGCCATCGGGGTGGCCACCTGGACCGAGCGGACCACGCCCGACATCGCCAGCGACGACGTCGCCGCGCTCGCGTCGGTGACCCGGCAGCGGACCCCGGAGGGCGAGCAGCCGACGGACGCCGCACCCCGGATCGTGCGGGCGCCCGTGCTGCTGCGGCCCGTCACCCTGCACGCCCGCGGCTCCGGCGAGAGCGACTACGAGCTCGCCCTCGAGCCGTCGCTCGAGGTCAACCCGGTGCTCGCCCGAGCACTGCGGACCCGCGGCGCGCTCCTCGACCCCGGCGCGGTCGCCCGCGGCACGTTCACGTCCAACGGGTTCGACCCGCGCGGCGCGCTGCACCGGCTCGCCTCGCTGGGCGAGGCCGTGCTCGACGACTTCTCGATGAGCGAGCGCGTCGTCGTCGGCACGTTCGTGCACCCCGGCCAGATCCTGGTCGACGACCTCGACAACCTGTCCGGGACGCTCGAGCGCCACGAGGTGGTCGCGGCCCTGGCCGGCGTCGACGAGTCCCGTGCCCGGCTGCGTCGCGTCCTGCCCGCACCCGTCCGCGGCGACCGCGACCCCGGCCACGAGCGTGGCGTGGGCGACCTCGACCCCGCGCAGCAGCACGTCCTCGACGTCGTGGCGACGGGCACGCACCTGTTCGTCGACGCCCCGGCCGGCGCCGACGTCACCGGCACGCTGGCCGCCCTCGTCGCCGACGCCGCCGCGACCGGCCGGACCGTGCTGTACGTCCCGGGGCACCGTCGTGCGGCCGCGGCGCTCGCGGACCGGCTCGCCGTGCTGGGCCTCGGCGACCTGCTGCTGGACGTCGCTCCGGAGGCCGGGTGGCGGTCGGCCATCTCCCGGCGCCTGCTCGGCGCGATGACCCTCGAGGCGCCCGCCGTCGACGCGAACGGCGTCGTCGCCCTGCGCAGCGAGCTCGTCAGCACGCGGGAGCGGCTCCGCGCCTACGTCGACGCCCTGCACGCCGAGCGCGCGCCCTGGGGTGTCTCGGCGTACGACACCCTCCAGCAGCTCGCGCGCCTCACCTCGACCCGGCCGACGCCCAAGACCACCGTGCGGCTGTCGCCCGACGTGGCGCGCGTCCTGGACGGGCCCCGTCGCGCGGAGCTCACGGGTGCCCTGGTGCAGGCCGGTGAGCTGGGCGCGTTCCGGGTCCGGCCCACCGACACCCCCTGGTACGGCGCGGACCTGCGGACGCGTGCCGACGCCGACAACGCCGTGCGCAGGCTCGAGCGCGTGCTCGACTCCACCCTGCCGGCGCTGGTCGCGCGGACCGCGCAGGTGGCCACCGAGACCGGCCTGACGCAGGCGACGACCGTCGTCGCGTGGATCGAGCAGCTCACGATGCTCGACGGCGTCCGGGCCGCGCTCGACGTGTTCCAGCCCATCGTCTTCGAACGCACCGCCGCCGACCTCGTGGCCGCCACCGCCACCAAGGAGTGGCGCGCCGAGCGCGGCATCGACATGGGCTACTGGGTGCGCCGACGGCTGCGCAAGCAGTCCAAGGACATGGTGCGTCCCGGCCGGCCCGTCGCCGACCTGCACGCCCGGCTGCTCGAGGTGCAGGCGCAGCGCGAGGTCTGGCAGGCCCACTGCCCGTCCGGCGGGTGGCCGCGGCTGCCCGACGGGCTCGAGCACATCGAGGAGGAGTTCGCCGCCGTGCGCGCCGACCTCGACGCGCTCGACGAGGTCCTCGTGACGACCCCGGGCGGCGGCGGCCTGTCGAGCCTGCCGTTCCCCGCGCTCATCGAGCGGCTCACCCGGCTGCGGTCGGACACCGACGCCCTCACCGACCTGCCCGAGCGCACCGGCCTCCTGCACCGTCTCCGGTCAGCAGGGCTCGGAGCACTCGTCGACGACCTGGCCACCCGCCGGATCGACCCCGCCCTCGCGCCGGCCGAGCTGGACCTGGCCTGGTGGAGCACGGTGGTCGAGCAGATCCTCGGCGAGGACCCCGCGCTCGCCGGGTACGACGGCGCCGCTCTCGGTGCCCTGTCCGCCCGGTACGCGACGCTCGACCGCGCGCACGTGAAGAGCCTGTCCGGCCCTGTCCTCGGCGCGGTCGTCGGGCACGTCTCGCACGCGTTGCGCCAGCACCGCGAGCAGGCCGAGGCGCTCTTCGCGGACCTCGTCGAGGAGCGGCTCACGTCGCTGCGGGACACCGTCGTGCGGCACCCCGACGTCACCCGGCGGCTCCGGCCCGTCATCGCCGCCAGCCCCATGCTCGTCCCGCAGGTCCTGCCGCCGACCCGCACCGTCGACCTGGTCGTCATCGACTCCGCCGCGCACCTGCCGGTCGAGGTCGCCCTCGCCGCCGTCGCCCGCGGCCGGCAGGTCGTCGTCGTCGGCGACGCGCGGTGCGCCTCCGGCAGCGCCGTCCGGGAGCTCGCGGCCGTGCTGCCCTCGGTCGCGCTGCGCGCCGACTCCTCACGCCGCGACCCGTACCTCACCGCGTTCCTGGCGGCCCACGGCTACGCCGGTGTGCTGCGTCCGACGCCGCTGCCGCAGCACCGGCCCCTGGTCAACCTCGACGTCGTCGACGGCACCGGGATGCCCGACCCGACGACCGGCTCGGTCGACTCCACGCGGGAGGAGGTCGAGCACGTCGTCGAGCTCGTCCTGACCCACGCGCTGCTGCGGCCCGAGGAGTCGCTCGCCGTCATCACCGCGACCTCGACCCACGCCGAGGCCGTCCGGGAGGCGGTCCTGTCCGAGGTCCGCGGCAACCCCGCGCTCGCCGCGTTCTTCGACTCCGGCCGCGCCGACCCGTTCGTCGTCACCGACCTGCCCAACGTCGCCGGCCTGCGCCGCGAGGCGATCATCCTGTCCCTCGGCCTCGGCCGGACCCCGCACCGCCGCGTGCTGCACACGTTCGGGCCCATCACCGCACCCGGCGGCGACGCCCTGCTGCTCGACGCGCTGGGCTCCACCCGGCACCGGCTCACCGTCGTCGCGTGCTTCGGCTCCGAGGACCTCGACCCCGAGCGGCTGCGCGGCCCCGGCCCGCGGCTCCTGGCGGACCTGCTCGCGTTCGCCGCCCGGCGCGGCGCGGGCGAGGACGTCGCCGACCTGGTCACTCCGCCCGAGCCGACCGACCCGCTCCTGCGGACGCTGGCCGCTGCCACCGCCGCCGCCGACCGGGCCCTCGCCGAGGCCGCCGAGCCCGACCGCCTCCTGCTCGACCTCGCCGAGCGCCTCTGGAAGCACGGCCTGCTCGTCGAGGCGGACCACGGCATCCCCGGCGGCGACCGGATCCCGCTCGTCGTCGGGCACCCCGACCTGCCCGGCGAGATGCTCGTCGCCGTCCTCACCGACGACGAGGAGTACACCGCCGAGCCCAGCGTCCGCGTCCGCGACCGCCTCACCGCCGACCGCCTGGAACGTGTCGGGTGGAGCGTCATCCGCGTCTGGTCCGCCGCCGCGTTCATGGACCCGCAGGCCGAGGTCGACCGCATCCGCCGCGCCGTGCACGCCCGCGTGCCTGCCCCGGCCGCACCCCGCACCGCGCCGCTGCAGCTCGGTCTGATCGACGAGGTCGACGACGCCGAAGAGCTGCCGACGCCCGCGTCGTCCGCCCGGTCGGCGGCACGCGCCGCAGCCCGGGCAGCAGCCCACCCCGGCGAGCCGCGGCCCGCGACGGGCGTGTGGTCGACCATCGAGGTCGTCGACGCGGTCGCCGCTGCGCGCTCCGCCGAGCCCACCATGACGCGGCGGGGCACCGCGTCCGCCCCGACCGACGCGGGTACCCGTGCTGCGACGTCCGACCCGTCCGACCGACCGGCCGCCACGGCCGGATCTCCTGATTCCGCCGACGCCGCCGGTCCCACCGAGGCCGCAGGCTCCGACGCCGACGGTTCTGGCGACCTCCCTGGTTCCGACGGGCGCGCTCGTTCCGACGAGGCCGCCGACGGCGCTGGTGCTGCTCGCTCCGACGTTGCCGCTGGTGCCGGGGGCTCCACTCGTTCCGACGGAGCCGCTGGTGCCGATGGTGCCGAAGGTGCCGATGGATCCGCTGGCGACGACCCGCGTCCGCCCAGCCGCGCGCTCCAGCTCGCGCTGGCGGTGCCCACCCGGCAGCGTCCCGACGTCCGCCGCGGTCTGCCCATCGGTGCGTACAGCGACGACCAGCTCGACGAGCTGGTCGCGTGGCTCCAGTCCGACGAGCAGGAGCGGACCCGCGAGCAGCTGGCCGCGGCCCTGCGGGACGAGCTGGGCATCACCCGACGGTCGTACCGGATCGACACCGCGGTCCGCAGTGCCATCACCCGCGGGATGAGCTGACCGGCTCCCGCCGGTCGGTCGGGGGCCACCCGGGTGGGATCATCGGACGGTGACGTCGTCCGAGCCGCCCCAGGGTGCACCCGCACGCCGCCCCCGGCGAGCGGTCCGGCTCGCGGGCACGGTCGGCGGCGACGACGCCAACCTCATCTCGTCGCACCCGTCACTGGCCACCGCGACCCCCGCCGCCGCGACCCCGGCCGCCGCGACATCCGACCTCGCGACATCCGAGCCCGCGGCACTCGTCGACGGGACCCCCGACGACGCGACCCCCGACGACGCGACGCTCGACCCTGGGACCCCCGACGACGCGACGCTCGACGACTGGCACCCCGACTCGGGGGCAGCGTCTGCCCGGGAGGGCGGGCCGCGGTCTGTGCCGACCGGGCCCGATCCGGTGATCGCGACGCGGAGCGCCGACGACTCCGACGTCGGGTGGGGCGATCGCGCGACCGACTCCAACGACGACCGCCTGCACCAGGACAAGCCGCCGCACTGGTAGCCCCCGTGTCAGACCCGTGCGAGACGATCGCCGGGCCAACCCACCGACCAGCCGCACCACCCGAAGGAGAGACCCCCATGGCCGAGGTCCTGCTGTTCCACCACGCCCAGGGGCTCACGTCCGGCGTCCGTGACTTCGCGGACACGCTCCGCGCCGCGGGCCACACCGTGCACGTCCCGGACCTGTACGACGGCCACACGTTCGAGGACATCGAGTCGGGCCTCGCGTACGCCGACGAGGTCGGGTTCCCGGTCGTGCTGGGGCGAGGGCAGGCCACGGTCGACACGCTGCCGGAGGCGCTCGTGTACGCGGGCTTCTCGCTCGGTGTGCTGCCGGCGCAGATGCTCGCCCAGACGCGCCCCGGCGCGAAGGGCGCCCTGTTCTTCCACTCGTGCGTCCCGACCGCGGAGTTCGACAGCCCGTGGCCGAAGGGCGTGCCGGTGCAGATCCACGGCATGGACGCGGACCCGTTCTTCGCCGGCGAGGGCGACATCGACGCGGCCCGCGCCCTGGTGAAGGAGTCGCCCGACGCGGAGCTCTTCGTCTACCCGGGCGAGGAGCACCTGTTCGCGGACAACAGCCTGCCTTCGTACGACCCCGCCGCCGCCCAGCTCCTCACGGACCGCACGCTCGCGTTCCTCGCCGCGATCCGCTAGCCGCTTCGACCGCGTGCCCCGCGGGCCACGCAGGGTCGAGGGCCGACGCGGGGATCTCTGCCGCGTCACCACCCGCACGTTCGGGCGAGCCGGCGCGGCCGGCTCGCCCGCTGGAGCGGTGCGTGTTCGACCAAGCCATCAGTGCCGCGTCGGACCTGCGTGGCGTCACCGATGGCTTGGTCGACCGCGCGTCGCCGTGTCGAGGTCAGGACGGTCGCGGTGCCGACGGGCCGGGCGGGATGGACGGCGGCAGGTCGGTGCCCGTCGTCGGAGCGATCGGGCCGGTTCCAGGGCCGGTCCCAGGGTCGGTGCCGGGTCCCGTCGCGGGGCCAGCGCCGGTGCCGGGCGCGGCGCCCGCCCCGGCGTCGTTCACGATCGCGGGCGTCAGGCGGTTGGCCAGCAGGTCGCGGATCTCCTGCAGCAGCAGGATGTCCTCGGCGGGTGCGGCCGGCTCCTCCTCCTCGCCGCTCTTGCGCCGGGCCGCCAGGGCGTTGAGCGGCAGCACGATGAGGAAGTAGACCGCTGCGGCGGTGAGCACGAACGCGAGCAGCGCGTTGAGGATCGCGCCGACGCTGATCGGGGTCGCATCGGGGTTGTCGCCCCACGTGTACGGACCGATGTCCCAGAGCTCGGTCAGGTCGGGCGCGCCGAAAATCCAGCCGATGAGCGGGCTGATGAACGCGTCCTGGATGGCCTTGATCACCGAGCCGAACGCCGCACCGATGACGACACCGACGGCGAGCTCGATCGCGTTCCCGCGGGAGATGAAGTCCTTGAACCCCTGGAACACCTTCGCGGTGCCCTTCAGCCCCTGCCGTGCGCCGCTGATCCCTGTGCTGAGCCTGTCGGTCACGTTGCCCCCTCGGGCTCGATGTCGGATGTCCGGCGCCCACGGGGCGGGCGCCTCCGGTCGTCGATCATGGCACGACGACCGCGGACAGCAAGGCGGACGCCGCGGCGCCGGCGAGCGCGGGCGCCTCGGCCGGGGACACGGCGAGGAGCACGGGGACGGAGTCGTCACCGGAGCCGCCGAGCCCCAGGGCGCTCTGTGAGGGGGTGGTCCGGCGGGCGACGGGCAGCACGAGCGCCCTCGTCGCGACCACGCCTCCCTGTCCGCCTTCCGGGGTGGCGGCGAGCACGTCGACCCGCATCCCGGGTGAGAGCAGCCCGGCGACCGCGGGATCGGCGAACCGGACCGTCGCGACCACGGTGCCGGGTGGGCCGCGGACCTCGTCGTCGGCCAGCAGACCGGGAACCACGGGGGTGCCCGCAGGGATCGCGACCGCGGTGGAGGCGTCCACGACGGCGTCGGGGTCGGTGAGGACGTCGTCGGGGACGACCGCGAGGGGGAACTGCGCCGTCCGGACGTCGGCGCTGGTCAGCGGGGTCCCGGCAGCGAGCGCGTGCGCTGCGACGAGCACGGGTGCGGTCGGCGGGTCCGCCGGGCGCAGGGCCTGGACCGTGGACGCGGCGGCGATGCCGATGAACACCGCGGCGACGGCGAACCGGGTGCGCCACAGCGCGGCACGCACTGCCAGGGGGAACGGTCGCCGGCGGTGGGGGAGCGGCGGCGGCCGGCCGGCGAGCAGGTGGGGGTGCATGACGCCCGACCGTAGGTTTGTCGCGCACGGCCGGTGCGGTGGAGCCCGATCGGTGTGGACCGTACGACGCCGGCGAGGGCTGTGGGCGGCTCGCGGTGGATGGCCGGCCAGCGGATCGACGACCTGGGTCCGGTTCCCGGCACGCGTCCCAGCGCAGACGATCCTAGGGACGACGCAGCACGAGAGATGGACGCTCGTCCGCAGGCGACGCGCGGCAGGAACGACATCGGCGCCCCCACCCGAAGGTGACGGCGCCGTGGCTCAGGGCAGCAGGGTCAGGACGACGCCGCGGGCTTGGCCGCAGGGGCGGTCGAGGTGGACGACGAGGAGTTCGAGGAGGTCGACGACGGCGAGGTCGAGGTCGCGGGAGTGGCGGCAGGCGTCGACGCAGCGGGGCTCAGGGCCGTCGACTTCGCCCCGGCGCGCGCGTCGTTGCGGTAGAAGCCCGAGCCCTTGAACACGACCCCGACGGAGGAGAACACCTTGCGCAGGCGTCCCTCGCACTCGGGGCAGACGCTCAGCGAGTCGTCGCTGAACGACTGCACGATCTCGAAGGCGTGACCGCACGCCGTGCAGGCGTAGGCGTAGGTGGGCACTGGGGGTCTCCCGGGAGAGGTCGGAAAGGTCTGGCACTCGCGTGGTCCGAGTGCCAATCGTAACGGTTCGCCAGCCCGGCACATTCCGCACGTCCGCGCCGGGCGCAGCGACAGCCGGAGCCGGGGCGGCAAAGTACCCTCCGAAGCGTGTCTCGTCGTCGCCTCGTCCGTCTCTCCCTGATCACCGTCGCCGCGGTGGTCGTCGTCACGCTCGTCGCGGTGATGGTCACCGCCGTCATCGTCGTGCGCCGGCCGTTGCCGGAGGTCGCGGGCGAGCAGGTGCTGCCGGGCCTCGACGCCACGGTGACGGTCACCCGCGACGACCGCGGGGTCCCGACGATCACGGCGACGACGTCGGAGGACCTGTTCCGGGCGCAGGGCTACGTGGCCGCGCAGGACCGCTTCTTCGAGATGGACTACCGCCGCCACGTGACGTCGGGGCGCCTGTCGGAGCTGGTCGGCGAGAACGCGGACGCGCTCGCCGCGGACAAGGTGATCCGGACGTTCGGATGGCGCCGGGTGGCCGAGCAGGAGTGGGGGCTGCTGGAGCAGAGCACGCGCGACGCGCTCCAGGCGTACGCGGACGGCGTGAACGCGTACCTCGACGACCGGGACCCGGGTGCGATCGCCGTCGAGTACTCGGTCCTCGGGCTGCAGGTGGACGTCCGCGCACCGGAGGAGTGGGACCCCGTCGACTCGCTCGCGTGGCTCAAGGCCATGGCCTGGGACCTGCGGGGCAACTACGACGCCGAGCTGGAGCGCGCTGCGTCGTACTCGACGATCGGTGACGTCGCGCGCGTCGACGAGCTGTTCCCGGCCTACCCCCAGGACGTCAACCTGCCGATCCTGACGGCCGCCGACCTCCCGGCGACCGTCGTGCAGCCGGCGTCCGCGACGACGACGGAGCTCGACCTGGACGGCGCCGACCTGCAGGCGGCGATGGCGTCGGCGGCGGCCGCGCTGGACGCGGTGCCGCACCTCATGGGCGACGGTGAGGGCGTGGGCTCGAACTCGTGGGTGGTCTCCGGCGAGCTGACCGAGTCGGGCAAGCCGCTGCTGGCCAACGACCCGCACCTCGGCATCTCGGCGCCGGGGATCTGGGAGCAGATCGGGCTGCGGTGCGACGACGTCTCGGCGCAGTGCCCGTACGACGTCACCGGCTTCGCGTTCGCGGGGATGCCCGGCGTGGTCATCGGCCACAACGCGACGCTCGCGTGGGGACTGACCAACCTCGGGGCCGACGTGACGGACTTCTTCCTCGAGCGGGTCGACGAGGACGGCACGACCCGGCTCGACGGCGCCGAGTCGCCGATCACCGAGCGCGTCGAGGTCATCCACGTGAACGGGGGCGACGACGTGCGCCTGACGGTCCGGGAGTCGGTGCACGGGCCGCTGGTGTCCGACGTCCTGGACCTGGTGGGCGTCGGCACCGCGCCGGTTCCGGACGACGCGCCGGGCCGACGGTTCGAGGTCGCCCTCGGCTGGACCGCGCTGCAGCCGGGCCGGACGATGGACGCCGTGCTCGCGATGAACGTCGCCGAGGACGCCGCGGACATCCAGGCGGCCGCCGCGCTGTTCGACGTGCCGTCGCAGAACATCGTGTTCGCGACGACGGACGGCCACATCGGCTACCAGGCACCGGGCCGCATCCCCGTGCGCAACGACGTCGCCGGAGGGCCGGTCCCGTCGGACGGCACGTGGCCGCGACCCGGCTGGGACAGCCGGTACGAGTGGCAGGGGTTCGTCGACCCGGCAGCCATGCCGCGCGCGCTGGACCCGGTCGAGGGGTTCGTCGTGACCGCCAACCAGGCCGTCACCCCGGCCGGCGTCGGCCCGTTCCTCACGGAGGACTGGGACTACGGGTACCGCGCGCAGCGGATCCGCGACCTGCTCACGGACGCCACGTCGGACGGCACGGTCGGCGTCGAGGACATGGGGCGGATCCAGAACGACCAGCACAGCCCGTACGCGGACGTGCTCGTCCCGGTGCTGCTGTCGCTGGACATCGAGGACACCCTCTACGACGACGGGCAGGACCTGCCGGTGGACGTCGAGGACACGTTCTACGACGACGGGCAGGAGCTGCTGCGCACCTGGGACCGGGTGCAGTCGCAGGACTCGGCGGCGGCGGCGTACTTCGCGGCCGTCTGGTCGAACATCCTCGCCTCGGCGTTCGCGGACGACCTGCCCGACGGGTACGGCCCGTCGGGCGGCTCGCGCTGGCTCGAGGTGGTCCGTCGGCTCGTCGACGAGCCCGCGTCCCCGTGGTGGGACGACAAGTCGACCCCCGGCGTCGTCGAGGGGCGCGACCAGGTGCTGACCCGCGCGATGGTCGTGGCACGCCGCGAGCTGACCGCCGCGCTGGGTCGCGAGGCGACCGACTGGCGCTGGGGTCAGCTGCACCCGGCGGCGCCCGAGCACCCCGTGCTCGGCGGGTCGTCGCTCCCCTGGGTGATCCGGCACTTCGTCAACCCGGACCCGGTCGCCGTCGGTGGCGGGTCCTCGATCGTGGACGCCACGGCCTGGGACGCCAGCTCGGAGTCGTTCGCGGTGACCGCGGCGCCGTCGATGCGCATGGTCGTCGACCTGGGCGACCTCGACGCGTCGACGTGGGTGACGCTCACGGGGGCGTCGGGCCACCCGGCGAGCGTGCACTACTCCGACCAGCTGGGTCCGTGGTCGCGGGGCGACACGTTCCCGTGGCCGTTCACGCAGGCCGCGACGGAGGCGGACGCGCGCGACCGGTTGACGTTCACCCCGTGATGAGGTGCCACTCCTGCGGTGTCGCGACGGCGTCGACCAGGCGGTCGTGGCGCTCGCGGGGCAGCGGGCGCGTCGCCGCGTCGTAGAGCTCCTCGGGGAACACGAGGGCGACGACGGGGGCGCCGGGACGGATGTGCTCGAGCGCCCGGTCGTACCAGCCGCCGCCCTGGCCGAGCCGCGCGCCGGTGGTGTCGACGGCCAGCGCCGGGGCGATGACCACGTCGGCCTCGGCGAGCGTCGCCGCACCCAGCGTGGGGCCGCCGGGCTCCGGCGGCCGGCCGGGGGCGCGCTCGCGCAGGTCGTCGGGGCCGGCGTACTCCGCCCAGTCGCGCTGCAGCCCGCTGCCGAGCACGGGCAGGAGCAGTCGGACGCCGCGGGCGGCGAGGGCCTCGAGCAGCGGACCGGTGCCCGGCTCGGTGGCGCGGGACGCGTAGACGGAGACGCACGTGGCGTCGGCGACCGCGGGGATGGTGAGCACGACGTCTGCGAGGGCGTGGGCGGCGGCGTCGCGCTGGCGGACCGAACGGAGCTTGCGGGCGTCCCGGATGGCCATCCGCAGACGCTCCTTGACGTCCTCGACCTCGTCCCCCTCGGACACGCGCGGATACGGCTGGGCGACGCTGCTCATGGGAACAGTGTCGCAAACCTGGTGACCCCCGAACGACCGTCCGAGGTATGAGGTGTGAACAATTCGACGGCGTGACGCAGGCCACTGCGAGTCCGGACGTGCGCGGCTAGGGTCCCGTCATGACGATCCACAAGGCAGTCATTCCCGCCGCGGGCCTGGGCACCAGGTTCCTTCCCGCCACGAAGTCGACGCCCAAGGAGATGCTCCCGGTCGTCGACAAGCCGGCCATCCAGTACGTCGTTGAGGAAGCCGTGAAGGCCGGTCTCGACGACGTCCTGCTCATCACGGGCCGCTCCAAGCGCACGCTGGCCGACCACTTCGACGCGGTCCCCGAGCTCGAGGCCGCCCTGGAGGCGAAGGGCGACCTGGAGCGGCTCGCCAAGGTCCGCGAGTCCACCGACCTGGGTCACGTGCACTTCGTGCGCCAGGGTCAGCCGAAGGGTCTGGGCCACGCCGTGCTCCAGGCCAAGCACCACGTCGGGCAGGAGCCGTTCGCGGTCCTGCTCGGGGACGACCTGATCGACGAGCGCGACGAGCTGCTCAGCACGATGCTCGCCCTGCAGGAACGCACGGGCGGCTCGGTCATCGCCCTGCTGGAGGTCCCGCCCGCGCAGATCTCGATGTACGGGTGCGCGGCGGTCGAGGAGTTCGACGGGGCCGCTGATGCGGACCAGGTGAAGATCACCGCCCTCGTCGAGAAGCCCCCGGCCGGCGAGGCGCCCAGCAACCTCGCCATCATCGGCCGCTACGTCCTGCACCCGGCGGTGTTCGAGGTGCTGGAGAACACGGCACCCGGCCGTGGTGGCGAGATCCAGCTGACCGACGCGCTCGCGACCCTCGCCGGCCTGCCGGCGTCCGAGGGCGGCGGCGTGTACGGCGTGGTGTTCCGCGGGCGTCGCTACGACACCGGGGACCGCCTCGACTACCTCAAGGCCGTCGTCCAGATCGCCGTCGACCGGCCCGACCTGGGACCCGACTTCCGTGCCTGGTTGGGCGAGTTCACGGAGACCCTCACCGACTGACCTGCAGTTCGGGGCACAATGCCCGCATGAGATCGGTCCAGGATCACCTCGCGGCCGTGCTGGCCGCCGTCGGACCGGTCGCACCGCTCGACGTCGTCCTGCGTGACGCCGTCGGCTGCATCCTCGCCGCCGACGTCACGGCCACGCACGACGTGCCGGCGTTCGCGCTCGCTGCACGTGACGGGTACGCCGTCGCGGCGCACGAGACCGCGGGCGCCGGCTACGCGAGCGCGCAGTCGCTGCCGGTCGCGCACGACATCCGGCCGGGCGCGGGTCCGCTGCGGCTGGTGCCCGGCACCGCGGTGCGGGTCGCGTCCGGTGCGGCGCTGCCGCTCGGGGCCGACGCCGTGGTGCCCCTGGAGGAGACCGACCGGGGGACGGCACGGGTCGCCATGCAGCGCCCGGCGGTGCCCGGTCAGCACGTGCGTCCGGCGGCGTCCGACGTCCGCGCGGGCGACGTCGTGCTCGCGTCGGGGACCCGGCTGGGTGCTCGGCAGCTCGCCCTGGCCGCCGCGATGGGCCGCGGGCGGCTGCACGTCCACCCCACCCCGCGCGTCGTGCTGCTCTCGGTCGGCGACGAGCTCGTCGAGCCCGGGACGCACGCGGACCGCTCCGGGCACGGGGTGTTCGAGACCGACGGGCACGCGCTCGAGGCCGCGGTCCGGGACGCCGGTGCCGCGGCGGTCCGGGTCGGCATCCTCGGCGACGACCGCGCCATCCTGCGGGAGGCCATCGAGGACCAGCTCGTCCGCGCCGACCTGCTCGTCATCACCGGCGGGCTGTCCGAGCTGACCAACGACACCGTGAAGGACGTGCTGGCGACGATGGGCAGCGTGCGGCTGGACCAGGTCGCCATGACGCCGGGGCAGCGGCACGGGTTCGGCACCGTGGCCGACGACCTGGCCAGCGACAAGTCCGTCCCGATCTTCGCCCTGCAGGGCCATCCCGTCGCTGCGCAGGTCTCGTTCGAGGTGTTCGTCCGGCCCGCGCTGCGTGCCATGGCCGGGCACGCCGAGGTGTTCCGCCCGTCGGTCGCCGCCGAGGCGGTCGAGGGCTGGGTGTCCCCACCGGGGCTGCGCCAGTTCGTGCCGGCGACCGTGCTCGGGTCTCCCGACGAGGGGTACCGCGTGACACCGATCGGCGACCCGTCGGCGCCCACGGTCAGCTCGCTCGCCCAGGCCAACGCCCTCGCGGTCGTCGGCGAGCAGGACCTGACCGTGCACCCCGGACAGGTGGTCCACTGCCTGGTCCTGGAGGGCTGATGGTTCCCGGATGGCCCGCCGTGCTCGTCGAGGGTGACGTGCGCCTGCGCCCGCTGCGGCGGCGCGACCAGGACACGTGGATGGCATTGCGCGCGCAGAACGCCGCCTGGCTGGAGCCGTGGGACGCCACGAGCCCGGTCCCCGTGTCGGGTCCGCGGCCGTCGTTCGGCACCTTCGTGCGGACCCTGTCCGCGCAGGCCCGTGCCGGGGTCACGCTGCCCTTCGCGATCGACCACGCCGGCCGGCTCGTGGGGCAGCTCACGGTCTCCTCGATCATCTACGGCTCCCTGCGGTCGGCGGCCATCGGCTACTGGGTCTCCGAGCACGTCGCCGGGCTCGGCATCACGCCGACCGCGGTGGCGCTCGCCACCGACCACTGCTTCGACGCGCTCGGGCTGCACCGGATCGAGATCAACATCCGCCCCGAGAACGGTCCGTCGCTGCGCGTCGTGGAGAAGCTGGGGTTCCGCGACGAGGGGGTGCGCGAGAAGTACCTGCACATCCAGGACCGCTGGTGCGACCACCGCACGTTCGCGCTGACCGTCGAGGACGTCCCCGACGGGCTCCTGACGCGCTGGCGCGCGCGCACCGTCGGGTGACGCACAGGCCGACACGCCGTGGCGGTCCCCGGCGGGCGCGGCCCCGGCGCCTACCGTCGTGACGTGAACGATCTCGCAGGACCGGTCGCGCTCGCGCTGGTCGGCCTGTGGGTGGCGTACCTGGTGCCGCACAAGCTGCGGTACCGGCAGCAGCTGCTGGAGTCCCGGGCGGACGACCGGTTCTCCGAGGCGCTGCGCGTGGTCGCGGTGAGCGACCAGCGCAACCGCCAGGAGGCCGTCTCCGGGCCGACAGTGAGCAGTACCGCGGGGCTGCTGACCCCAGGCAAGGGGCTCCCGGTGGCCACCGGGAGCGCGACAGGAGGCACCACCGTGGACCGACCGCACGGCACACAGGACAGGATCACCGCTGACGCGGCCCGCCGCGCCGCGCAGGCACGTGCAGCACGGGCGGCCTCCGTCGCCCGGCGCGGTGCCGCCGCGCGCCGTCGTGCGCTCCTGGCCGGTTTCCTCGTCGTCCTGACCGTCGTCGGCTGGGCCGCGGTCGGTCTCAGCCCGCTGGTCACCTGGGTCGCGGGCGTCGTGCCGACGGTCCTGCTCGGCTCCGTCCTCGTGCTCGGCCGCCGTGCGGTCCTGGCGGGCCGGGAGGCCGACGAGGCGTGGGAGCAGAGGATCGCCGACGAGCGCCGGGTCGCGTCCGGTCCGCGCACCGGCGCGATGCGTGCGGTCGCGACGGCCACGAAGGCAGCCCCGGCCGCTCCGGCGGCTCCGGTCGCCGCGCCACTTGAGGCTCCGGCAGCCTTCGTCACAGGACGCGCCGTGCACCCGTCCGACGCCAGCACCGAGGTGTTCGCGCGCATCGTCGCGGACAAGGGCGAGTCCGAGGGGCCCGTCCGCCACGCCTCGACCGGGCAGGTCCCGGTGGTCCGCCGCTCGGTCATCGATCGGACGACGGAGGCGGGGAGCGAGGACGACGAGGCCTGGTCGCCGGTCCCCGTGCCGCGTCCGACCTACACGATGAAGGCCTCCGCACCGCGTCGCGAGCCGGCGCCGCTGGAGAACCTCGAGGGGTCGACCGCCGCCCGTACCGCCGAGGTCGATGCACCCGCCGACGCCGAACGCGCACCGCTCGAGGCGCCCGTCGAGACGACCGGCAGCATCGACCTGAACGCGGTCCTGGCGAAGCGTCGCGTCGCCGGGGAGTGACCCCCGGATTTCGCGATCCGCCGGGGGCTGGTGTTAGTCTTTAGGCCGCTCGCGGGGCTGTGGCGCAGTTGGTAGCGCGTCTCGTTCGCAATGAGAAGGTCAGGGGTTCGAATCCCCTCAGCTCCACCGCAGAAGCCCTCGTCCGACCAGGCCACACGGCCCGGGAAGGCGGGGGCTTCTTGTTTGTCACTCGTTCCGGACCCCATCTCGCGCAGCGAAGGGGGTCGTCGGTGTCGACCGTCAGCGGCCGGGCGGGATCGCGCGATCCAGGTCGAGCAGCCGCCGGCTCAGATCACGCCTCGGGGCTGAGGTGCTCGCGACCCCTCGCTGCAGGTGCGCCCGGAACCGAGCCGGATCGGCGAGGATGCCGCCCAGCGGCGCCAGGCGTTCGGCCTCGGCGTGGGCGTCGTCGGGTCCCCGAACCGGCCACCGCCCCGCCAGCAGGTCGACGGGCAGATCCGTGTGGTGCCGGAGGAGAGCGACCGCGGCGTCGCAGTCGCCGGGGGGCAGGGAGGTGAGCGACTGCAACGTCGTGAGCGCGTGGCCGCGGTGCGGATCCAGGCCGACCGGCTGGTCGAGCGCGTCCGCGAGCGCCCGGGCGAGGTCGTCGACCTCGGCGACCTCCCGGGGCGGCCCACCCGCGACCATCGGCACGTCGAAGCCGAGGATCCCGGGATGGCGGAGCCCTCCCTGCGCGATGACGAGCCTGCCGACGACACGCCCGGCGAGCGTGCACACCTCGTGCCAGACGAAGAGCCACAGCCGTTCGTCGGGGTCGTGCGGGGACGACCGGAGCCACCGCCGCAGCGGGTCCGGGTCGGCCGCCCGCAACGCTGCGACCTGGTTCGCGACGGGTACCGGAGGGGGCCGCCCGCCGTCCGTCGTCAGCGGCACACCGGGTCGTCGTCGTAGAGCCATCGCACGAGGGTCGCCGGGTCGTTGGTGAGACCCAGGACGCTGCCCCACACGGTGGCGGCACGGCTCAGCTCTCCTGACTGCAGCACCACGTTGAACAGGTCCACGTGCCGCAGCGTGAGGTGGTAGGAGTCGACGACACCTCGGCGCACCTCGGCGACCCAGGCGGACTCCGCGACCATGTAGTCGAGGTTCGGGTTGTCGAGGAGGGACGGTGGGAGCCCGCGGCGCTGGAGTGCGTGGTCCATCACCAGGCGGCTGACCCGGCCGTTGCCGTCGACGAACGGGTGGATGGAGATGAACTCGCGCTGCGCCGCGGCGGCGAGCGCGGTGGCGTCCATGGTCCGGCTCGCCCCGGCGTACCACCGGAAGAAGGTGTCCAGCGAGGACTGGACGTCCGCGTGCTGCGGGTAGGTGATCACCGCCGTCTCGAACCGTCGCGCGAGCTCGTCGGGACTGAGTGAGCGGTCGAGCACGCCGCGGAGCTCGAGCCTGATGTGCGGGTTGCGCTCGAGGACGGCGAGCTGCTCGGGCGACAGCGCCGTGAACATCCCGCCCGGCCCGAGCCCGCCACTCCCGATCAGGTCTCCCGGGCCGGGCTGGCGAACCTGGCCGGCCTCGGGCGTGACGCGGCGGGCGGCCGCCGCGTGCGCAGCCTCCACCTCCGCCTGCGTGAGCGGCACTCCGCTCTGGGCGTGCGCGTCGAGCATCGCGGCCGCTTCCTGCCAGTCGTGGAACTGGCCCTCGCCGTAGCGATGTGCGGGCGGGGTCGTCGACGCACCGCTGGCGAACGCCTCCGCGGCCGGTTCGTAGTGCGCGCGGTCGACGAACCGACGGCCCTGCATCTCGGCGTCCCAGGCCGCACGCTGAGGTGGGGTCAGGCCGTCGACGAGGAGACGGTACCGGCGGGCGAACTCGTCCGGGTTGGAGACGAGCAGGGACTGCAGCTCGCTGATCTCGGCCGTCAGCCGCGCTCTCGTGCGGCCCTCGAACGCACCGCCCGCCCCGCCCAGCACGACCCCGGCCAGACCGCCGATGATGAAGCCCTGCTCCATCGCCGCGGTCACCTCCCCGAGGCTCTTGCCTTCGAGGGCTGCCTTGATCCCCGCATCCAGCGCACCGATCACAGAACCCGAGGCGCCGCCGGAGATCGCCCGCGACAACGCCATGCGCATGATCTGCGCGAGCGTGCTGGCTCCCTCCTGTCCCAGCACGCGGGTGAGCGCGACGGCGGTGCCGCCGGCGAGGACCCGGTCCAGTCCCAGTCCTGCATAGGCCAGGACCCCGTCGACGAAGCCGCGCCTCATGCCTTCCCAGGTGTTGAGCCCCACGACGCCCCAGTCGAAGCGGTCGACCGCCTCGCTCCACGTCCGGCCCTCGCGCAGCAGGTCGTTGAGGAGCCCGCCGCCTTCGACCAGCAGCGCCCCCAGGCCCTGGCCGCCCCCCTCGATCCCGGCACCCATGACGCCCATGGTCACGGCGGTGCCACCGTAGGTGGCGACCGTGGCCGCCGTCCCGGTGAGCCCCACGCCGGCCGCGGCGGTCGTGGCTCCCGCGAAGACGACGGGCGCCGCGATGACGACCGCGACAGCCACCGCCGCGGCGAACGAGATGTCCCGCACGACGACCGCGACAGTGTGGACGCCCTGGGCGGAGTGCGCGAAGCCCTGCAGGTACTGGGAGAACTCGGCCCGGGCGTCCTGGTCGGCGTGGAACACGCGGTTCAGGTGGTCGATCGCCTCCTGGCTGCGCAACCCTGCCTCGTTGATACCGATCGCCGTCACGGGGATCTGGAGGGCGGTGTTCAGCTCCGTCCGGACGGCGTCCCACTGGGCGGGCATGGCGTCCCAGCGACTCGGGTCGGTGCGCGGGGCGCTGTTGAAGAGGTCGATGAACTCGCCCACGAGGTCGAGGTCCCGGTACCACTCCACCTCCTGCCGGCGTGACTCCTCACTCGTCCGCGCGAACGAGTCGACGCTGTCCCGGTAGCGCGTGGTGCGCGCCTGCAGGTCCGTGCCCACGACGGCGACGGTCCGTCCGTCCACCTCAGGATCCGTCGACCGGAGCGTCGGGTCCTCGGGTGCGAGGACGCCGACACTGCCACCCGGGGCCGCGGGCGACATCGGACCGTCACCGACCCGAGAGGTACCCGGACCGGCGTCGGGGACCTCCTGGCGCTGGAGCGAGCGACCGGCCGTGGCCGTGACCGACGAGGCGAGGAGGTCAGCGCCGGCATCCTCGGCGCCGACGCGTGCCGCCGTCACCTCGGGCGCGTCCCCTGCGCCACCCGGCGGCGCCGCACCCTGCTGCACGACGTGCGCCGACTCGTGCGCCATCAGCTCGACGTCGCTGGGCGACTCGTCCTTCGCGAGGAAGATGTCCGCACCGACCGTGAAGGCTCGGGCTTGAAGCTCCGCGGCGGCAGCAGCCGAACCGGCGTCCCGGTGCACGCGCACCCGACCCAGGTCGGCACCCAGCACCGGCTCCACCTGGGTGCGCACTGCCGGATCCAACGCCGCACCGACCCCGGGCCTGGTGATCAGGTCCTCGACGCCTGCAGAGACGTCGACCGCCCCGCCGGCGCCCGCATCGGGACGCGCCCGGGCGAACGGCTCAGAGGAGGGCGGCTCGACCGTCGGTACGCGTCCAGCCACCGATGCGACCCGCGCCGTCGCCGTGCCCGAGGTGGGCGAGCGGTGGGCGACGTGGGCTGCGAACGCCTCGGCCTCGCGCTCGGACGGGTCGTCCGGGTGGGAGACGGTGATCGTCCGGTCTCGCGCACGGTTCACACGCGCCAGCCGAGCGAAGGCCGCGTTGGATCCGCCGTCCTGCACGGCGAGGTCCAGGGGGACATCGGTGCGCCGGGACAGCTGCGCGACGCGCCCGTTCGACGCAACCGAGCTCAGTGGAGGGCGGCCCGTCCTGCTGCGCCGCGGCGGCGCCACCGCGGACATCCGGTCCGGGGCCGCGACGAGGCGCGCGATCACGCCGCGATCCAGAGCCGACCACGCATCATCCGTCCGCCCTCCGACCTGTGCCCTGTCGGTGGTCCGTGGTGCTCGCCGGGGTGCGCGATGGGCGCGTCCGACGAGGGCCGCACGGGTGCACAGAGATCTACCGTGCCGCACGGGGCATCGACGTGGAAGGGCCACCGCCAGAGTCGCCTCATCAGGCAGGCGGGCGCGCTCGCCCATGCGTCGTCGACCGGGGCATGCATCTCGCCCGACCGAGCCCTTCCACCCGACGTCCCCGGGGCCGCACGGCCCGGGAAGGCGGGGGCCTTTCGTGTGCGGGTGAGCGCAGCACGGGTCGCGTGCCGGTGTCGCCCGACGTGCCTGCGGATCCGAACCGTCCTCTGATTCGCGTATGCGTCAAAGATCCGGTGATTTCAGCCGAATCTGCGGTTAGGCTCTGGCCCGTGACGACCTTCCGGATCAAAGAGGCGGCCGACCTGCTCGGGGTCAGCGACGACACCGTGCGCCGGTGGGCGGACAGCGGCCGGATCGCGACGACGGCCGACGCGTCCGGGCGGCACGCGATCGACGGGGCGGAGCTGGCGAGGTTCGTCGAGGAGGTCGCACGGGACACCGCGCAGCTCCCGACAGGTGACATCGCGGCGGCCTCGGTCCGCAACCGGTTCACCGGGCTGGTCACCCGCGTCCTCAAGGACACCGTCATGGCCCAGGTGGAGATCCAGTCCGGGCCGCACCGCTTCGTCTCCCTGATGAGTCGCGAGGCGGCCGACGAGCTCGGTCTGGAGCCCGGCGTGCTGGCCGTCGCGGCCGTCAAGGCGACGAACGTGTCCGTCGAGATCCCGCGGTCCCGCTGATCCCCGACGAAGGAGCTCTCTGCATGCGTCGTCTCGCCCTCACCGTGGTCGCCGCGGCCGTCGGTCTCGCTCTGGCCGGCTGCGCCTCAGGCGCCGGAGCGACTGCGAGCAGCCCTCCGTCGTCCACGCTCGAGGGCGACGTCACCGTCCTCGCCGCGGCGTCGCTGACGGAGTCGTTCACCACGCTCGGCCAGCAGTTCGAGGAGGCGAACCCGGGAGTGACGGTCACGTTCAGCTTCGCCGCCAGCTCTGCGCTCGCCGGGCAGATCGCCGACGGCGCCCCCGCCGACGTGTTCGCGTCGGCCAGCGCCACGACGATGGACGAGGTCGTCGCCGCCGGAGACGCGGCCGACCCGGTCGTGTTCGCCACCAACAGCATGGAGATCGCCGTCCCGCCCGCGAACCCGGGGAAGATCACCGGCCTGGAGGACCTGACCGACGCGACCCTCAAGACGGCGCTGTGCCAGCCCGAGGTCCCCTGCGGGTCGACCGCCGCGAAGGTCTTCACCAACGCCGCCATCACGGTCACGCCGGTGACGCTCGAGCCTGACGTCAAGGCGGTCCTGAGCAAGGTCAAGCTCGGTGAGGTCGACGCCGGCGTCGTCTACGTGACCGACGTGATCGCCGCGGGTGACGAGGTCACGGGCATCGAGATCCCCGACGACGTCAACGCCTCGACCGACTACCCGATCGCCACGCTGACCAGCAGCGAGCACGCGGACGTCGCCGCGGCGTTCGTCGACTACGTCCTGTCGTCGGCCGGCGCGACGGTGCTCTCTGCCGCCGGCTTCCAGCAGCCGTGACCACCGACCGGGGAGCCTGGACGTGCCGTCGACGCTGAGCTCCCGGGAGCGGACGCGTCGGGCGACCAGCGGGGGTGGGTCGCGATCGGCCCCCGCCCCGCTCCTCGTCCCCGCGCTCGTGGGGATGCTGTTCCTCGTCGTGCCCCTGGTCGGCCTGCTCCTGCGCGCCCCCTGGGGTGAGGCGTGGACGATCCTTCGCGGGTCCGCGGCCGGCGAGGCGCTGCGTCTGTCCCTGTGGACCTCGACCACCGCCACCGCGATCTCGCTGCTGATCGGGGTCCCGCTCGCGTGGCTCCTGGCACGCACGGACTTCCCGGGCCTGCGCCTCGTGCGCGCCCTGGTGACCCTTCCGCTCGTCCTGCCGCCGGTGGTCGGCGGTGTCGCCCTGCTCCTGGCCTTCGGGCGCAGCGGGTTCGTCGGGCAGTACCTGGACCAGTGGTTCGGGATCACCCTGCCGTTCACGCCCGCCGCCGTCGTCATCGCCGAGACGTTCGTCGCGATGCCGTTCCTCGTCGTCACCGTCGAGGGAGCCCTGCGGAGTGCGGACCGCGGCTTCGAGGAGGCTGCTGCCACCCTGGGCGCAGGCCGGATGACGGTCTTCCGACGGGTGACCCTCCCGTTGATCGGTCCGTCCCTCGTGGCCGGGGCGGTGCTGTGCTGGGCGCGCGCCCTCGGGGAGTTCGGGGCGACGATCACGTTCGCGGGCAGCTTCCCGGGCCGGACCCAGACGATGCCCATCGCCGTCTACTACGCCCTGGAGACCGACCCGGACGCCGCGATCCTGCTCAGCCTGATCCTGCTGCTCGTGTCCGTCGCGGTGCTGGTGGCCCTGCGCGACAGCTGGCTGCGTCCCGGGTCGGCATCATGACCGACCGCGGGCTGGTCGCGGCCGCCCAGGTGACCCGGGGCGCGTTCACCGTGGACGTCGACCTGCGGGTGGCACCGGGCGAGGTCGTCGCGGTCCTCGGGCCGAACGGCGCGGGGAAGTCGACGCTGCTCAGCGCGGTCGCCGGGCTCACGCCGGTCTCCGCCGGTCGGATCCTGCTCGACGGGCAGGTGCTCGACGACGCGGGTTCCGGCACGTTCCTCGAGCCGGCGCACCGCCCGGTGGGGTTCGTGTTCCAGAGCTACCGGCTCTTCCCGCACCTGAGCGTCCTGGACAACGTGGCCTTCTCGCCGCGGGTGCGAGGCGCGGGGCGAGCGCGGTCCCGGGCGGTGGCGGAGGACTGGCTGGCCCGGCTCGGTCTGACCGAGCTGTCCGGCCGGCGCCCCGCCGACCTGTCCGGCGGGCAGGCGCAGCGCGTGGCGCTCGCCCGTGCGCTGGCGGGGGAGCCGACCCTGCTGCTGCTCGACGAGCCCCTGTCGGCGCTGGACGCCCGCACCCGCCTCGACGTCCAGACCGAGCTCCGCCGGCACCTCTCCGGCTTCGCCGGGCCCTGCCTGGTCGTCACGCACGACCCGTTGGAGGCCCTGCTCCTGGCCGACCGGCTCGTGGTGCTCGAGCACGGACGGATCGTGCAGGAGGGCGCCCCGGCCGAGGTGGCCCGTCGCCCGGCCACCGAGTACGTGGCCCGGCTCGTCGGCCTGAACCTCTATACCGGCACCGCCGACGGTGATGAGGTCCGCCTCGACGGCGGTGGGAGGTTCGTCGTGCCCGACCACGGTGAGCACGGAGCCGTCCTCGTCGCGCTGCGCCCGTCCGCCGTCGTCGTGAGCCCGCACCGTCCCGACGTCTCCAGTGCCCGCAACACGTGGCCCGCCACGATCAGGGGCCTGACGATGCTCACCGACCGCGTCCGCCTCGACCTCGAGGGCGCGCCGTCCGCACTCGTGGACGTGACGCCGGCAGCCGTCGCCGAGCTCGGCCTGGTCCCGGGGGGTCAGGTGTGGCTGTCGGCGAAGGCCACTGAGATCGAGGTGTACCTCCAGCCGACGGCTCAGGCGAACAGCGCCCGGTAGTAGTCGGACTGTGCCGGGTAGTAGTCGTCGAAGGCGAGGCCCGCGACGTCGGCGCCGGTCTCCGCGGCCACGAGGCGGTCGAGGTAGTACTCCCAGCCCGGGCCGACGCCCGTCGCCATCTCCGGGTCCGGCACGGACTGGCTGAACGTGAGGGTCGTGGTGCCGGCGTCCTCGGTCAGCTCGACGAGGAAGTGGAAGACGTTCTCCTGGCCGACTACCTGCGACGTGAGCGAGATCCGGCGCGGTGGGTCGCACTCGTGGATCGTGAAGGTCTCGGGCTCGATGTCGCCCTCGGCGTTCATGCGGAAGAGGACTGAGCCCGAGGCCGGGTCGCCGGTCCAGGTGCCGACCCAGCGTCCGAGCCGGTCGGACTCCGTGACCGCCGCCCAGACGGACTCGATCGGGGCGTGGAACGTCCGGTCGATCACGACGCTGTCGTGGCCGTCGCGGGTCTCCCGGCGGCCGTTGGGGGTGGGGGTGGGGGTCATGCTGTCTCCTCCGCTGCGTCGGTCGTCGTGGCTGCCTGGTGGTCCCGCACGGTGCGGCGGACCTCGAGGTCGAGGGCGTCGAGCACCGACGCGTCCCACCGGGGTTGCGGGCCCAGGTCACGCAGCAGCCCGCGGACCGGGTCCAGCCCGTCGGGCAGCAGTGCGTAGTGACGTTCCCGCCCGTGCGTCTCGGCGCGGACCAGACCGGCGTCGACGAGGACGCGCAGGTGCTTGCTGACGGCCGGGCGGCTGATCGGGTGCGCGGCCGCGAGGTCGACGACGCGAGCGGGGTGCCGCGCGAGGGTGCGCAGGAGCTCGCGGCGCACCGGGTCGGCGAGAGCGGGGAACGGGTCCACAGATCATTGGTAACTGATTGGTTACCAATATGTCAAGACGACGGCGGCCCCCCGTTCGGAGGCCGCCGTCGTCGTGCTGGAGGTGCTGTGGGGCTCAGAGGATGCTGCGGCGACGGCCGCGGCTGCCCGAGACGGCTGCCACACCGATCGCGGCGAGCACGACCTGGAACAGCAGCTCGATCCAGTCCACGCCGGCCGTGTCCTGCACGCCGACCAGGCTCGCCAGGTAGGTGCCGATGAGGGCCGCGACGATGCCGATGAGGATGGTCACCAGGAGGGAGATGCGCTGACGGCCGCGCACGAGCAGACGGCCGAGGATGCCGATCACGGCGCCGATGATGATGGCGGAGATGATGCCTTCGGGTGTCATGTGTGGAACTCCTTGACTTCGAGGGGTTCGTCCGGGTACGACGGATGAATCTAGGGGGGATCCGTCGGATCCGCGCGCTGAGCGCGGTGACAGAATGTCGCCGTGCCCTCCGCTGTGCCCGACGACGCCGCCCGGCCCAGCCTCTGGAAGCAGGCGCTGCGCTGGGTCGACCCCCTGGTCGTGATGATCCTGTCGGCGCTCCTGCTGGGACTCCTGCTGCCGGCGCGGGGGGCGCTCGCCGACGTCCTCGACGTGGCCCGGACAGCCGCGATCGTGCTCCTGTTCTTCCTGTATGGCGCACGCATGGCGACCGGCGAGGTATGGGCGGGCCTGCGCAGCTGGCGGCTGCAGGGGTCGATGCTCGCGGCCACCTACGTGGCGTTCCCGGTGCTCGGCCTGCTGGTCCAGCTCCTGCCGGACGCGGTCGTGTCGTCCGAGCTCAAGACCGGCGTGCTCTACCTGTCGCTCCTGCCGTCGACCGTGCAGGCGTCGGTCGTGTTCACCTCCGTCGCACGCGGCAACGTCGCCGGGGCGATCACGGGCGCCACGATCTCCAACGTCGTCGGCATCGTGCTCACGCCGCTGCTGGTCGGGGTGCTGATGGTCCGGACCTCGGGGCAGGCCGGCGGGAACCTCGGCGGGATCCTGCTGCAGCTGCTCCTGCCGTTCGCCGCGGGGCAGCTGGTGCAGCGCTGGCTGGGCCCGTGGCTCCGGGCGCGGCCGCACCTCACGCGGGTGACCGACCGGGGCGTGATCGTGCTGGTCGCGTACACGTCGGTGAGCCAGGCGACGGTGTCGGGGGCGTGGGCGCACGTCACCTGGCTCGCGCTCGTGGCCCTCGTCGCCGTGTGCGCGGCGATGCTCGCGACGATGCTCCTGCTCACCTGGAACGGCGGCCGGCGGCTCGGGCTGCCGCGCGGCGACCGCGTCGCGCTCCTGATGTGCGGGTCGAAGAAGAGCCTGGCGACCGGTCTGCCGATGGCGGCCGTGCTGTTCGCGCCGGCGCTCGCCGCGAGCGTGGCGCTGCCCGTGATCGTGTTCCACCAGCTGCAGCTGGCGACGTGCGCGGTTCTTGCGAGGCGGCTCGCGACCCAGGTCGAGTAGCGTTCGCCCGGAACGATTCGACCCGCAGCCCCCGAGGACTCCCCGTGCCCGATGTCATCGCCGTCATCCCGCAGCCCGCGCACCTCGAGCCGACCGGCGACGCGCCGTTCGTGCTGACCGAGGCGACGACCGTCGTGGTCGACGGCAGGCCGGACCTGATCGGCATCGCGGTGCTCGCGGCGGACCTGCTCGGCCGGGTCGGTGGCCGGGCCGTCGAGGTGCGGTACGCCGAGAACGCCGCGAGCGACATCGTGCGGCTCCGGCTCGTCGAGTCCCTGCCGTCCGGGGACGAGGCGTACCGCCTGACCTCGCGCAGCGGCCGCATCGACCTCGAGGCCCGCACGCCCGCCGGGCTGGTGCGGGCGATCGTGACGCTGCGCCAGCTCATCGTGTCCGCGCCCGGCGGGGTCCTGCGGGTGCCCGCCGTCCGCATCGAGGACGCGCCGCGGTACCCGTGGCGTGGGCTGTCCGTCGACGTGGCCCGGCACTTCCTGCCCGCGCGCGACCTCAAGGTCGTCATCGGCCTCATGGCGCACTACAAGCTCAACGTGCTGCACCTGCACCTGACCGACGACCAGGGCTGGCGGCTGCACCTGAGGTCGCGGCCGCTGCTGACCCGCCTGTCCAGCAGCACGTCCGTCGACGGGGACCCCGGTGGCTACTACACGGCCGAGGACTACGCCGACCTGGTCGCCTACGGCGCGGTCCGTGGCGTGCGCATCGTCCCCGAGGTCGACGTCCCGGGCCACGTCAACGCCGCCACGCACGCCTACGGCGACCTGAACCCGAACGGTGAGCCCACAGAGTCGTACACCGGGATCGAGGTCGGCTTCAGCCGGCTGCACGCCGACCTGCCCGCGACAGGCCCGTTCCTGGCGGACGTGTTCGCCGAGGTCGCCGCGATGACCCCGGGCGAGTACGTGCACATCGGTGGCGACGAGGTGCTGACGATGGAGGCCGACGAGTACGCCACGCTGGTCGCCGCCGCGTCCGCCGCCGTCCGCGCCGCCGGCAAGAAGGTCGTCGGCTGGCAGGAGATCGCCCACACGCCGCTGGAGCCCGGCACCGTGGTGCAGTACTGGGACACCCGCGTCGACCCGGCGCCGTTCGTCGCCGCCGCACAGGCCGGTGCGCTGCTGCTCATGTCGCCCGGGTCGAAGGCGTACCTCGACATGAAGTACGACGCGAGCACCGAGCTGGGCCTGGAGTGGGCCGGTCACATCGAGCTGCGCGACGCCTACGACTGGGAGCCGTCGACCCTCATCGAGGGCATGCCCGCCGACTCCGTGATCGGCGTCGAGGCGGCCGTCTGGACCGAGACGCTGCGCGACCTGCCGGCGCTCACGCAGATGCTGCTGCCGCGGCTGGCCGCGATCGCCGAGGTCGCCTGGTCCGCACCCGAGCGGCGCGACTGGGACGACTTCCGCGCCCGGGTCGCCCGGCAGGCACCGTTCTGGGACCGCCTCGGGCTGTCCTGGTACGCGAGCCCTCAGGTGGACTGGCCGCGCTGAGCCCTCAGGCCGCCGTCAGACCCAGGTCTGCAGCCACATGTGGGCGTGCCAGAAGTCGTACGGCACGATCCACGCCGACCAGAGCGGGTAGAAGAACGCGCTGACGCCCACGATCAGGGCGACGAGCACCCCGCAGCCGACGATCGCCCAGCGTCTCTCGCGCGGGTCCAGCTCCTTCGGTCCGACCACCAGGCCGATGACGTAGACCAGCGTGAGCACGACCCAGGGCGCGAACACGATCGAGTAGAACGTGAAGATCGTGCGGTGCTCATAGGCGAACCACGGCAGCCAGCCGGCGACGAGGCCGGACAGCACAGCCCCCGCCCGCCAGTCGCGGTACCGGAACAGCCAGACGACCGCGACGATGATCGCCGCCGCCGCGCACCACCACAGGACCGGGTTGCCGAGCGCGACGATCGCCTGCGAGCAGCTGTTCGCGCCGCACGCGTCCTGCGCCTGCTGACCGGTGAGGCCGGACACCTCGGTCGGGTAGAAGAACGACGTCGGGCGCCACTGCACGATCCAGCCGAGCGGGTGGGACGAGTACGAGTGCGGCGTCTCCAGGCCGTTGTGGAACGCCCACATGTCCTGGTGGTACTTCCAGAACGAGCGCAGCACCGGGGGGAGCCACTGGACGCCCTGGTCCGGGTTCTGCTCCGCCCACAGGCGCCCGTAGGACTCCTTGTGCGTGAACCAGGACCACCACGAGCCGACGTAGACGACGAGCGCGATGCCGACCATCGAGATGCCCGCGACGACGCCGTCCTTGAGGATCCCCGCGCGCCACCAGTGCCGCACCCCGACGCCCCGCCGGGCGGTGATGTCCCACGCCACGCTGAGCAGGCCGAACACCGCGAGGAAGTACATGGCCGACCACTTGGTGCCCAGGGCCAGGCCCAGCAGCACCGCGGCCGCGAGCCGCCACCAGCGCACACCGAGGCGTGGCCCGTCGCCGAGGTCGTCGCCCCCGTCGACCCGCAGCGCGGTCCGCTCGGCCAGCCGCCGTCGGGCCTGGTCGCGGTCCAGGAGGAGGGCGCCGAACGCGGCCAGGACGAAGAACATCAGGAACGGGTCGAGCAGGCTGATCCGCGACATGACGATCGCCTCGCCGTCGATCGCGAACAGCAGGCCCGCCAGGGTGCCCAGCGCCGTGGACGCGAACAGCCGCCGGCCGATGCGCGCGACCATCAGGACCGCCAGGACCCCGCAGACGGCCGCCGCCATGCGCCACGCGGCCGAGCTGCCCACCCCGCCGCCGAACTGGATCCCCAGGGCGATCAGCCACTTGCCCACCTGCGGGTGCACAACGTACGAGCCGACGTCGGTCAGGCTGCTGGTGTCGCCCGCCTCGAACGCCGGGTTCGGGTCCTCGCCCCACGTGGCCTCGAAGCCGTTGACCAGCAGCGAGTACGCGTCCTTGACGTAGTACGTCTCGTCGAACACCAGCTTGTGCGGGCGGCCCAGCTCCCAGAACCGCAGCACCGCCGCCAGCAGCGTGACCGCGAGCGGCCACAGCCAGCCCGTGAGCCGGTCGCGCCGCGTCGCGTCGAGCCGCAGGGTGTCGTCGCCGAGCAGCCGTCGCAGCAGCCGTCCCCTGGTGGACTCCTGCGGGCCCTCGACCTCGCGCGGCTCGTCGTCGAGCACCAGCACGGTGCTCGGGGCGGGGTCCGCGTCGAGCGCCTCGGACGCAGGGACGGCGCGGGTCGCGTCGACCGAGCCGGCTGCCGCGGCAGAGGCAGCCGCGGTCACCAGGCTCGCCTCCTCGACCTCGGGTGCGCCGACGACCTCTGAGCCGTCGGCGGCCCCGGTCTCGTCGGCCACCGGCGTCTCGTCGGCCACCGGCGTCCCGTCGGCCACCGGCGTCCCGTCGGCCGCAGGCTGGGTCGCGTCGACGGCCGGCGTCTCGTCGTCGACCCGGGGCTCGTCGGCCACCGGGGTCTCTTCGACGGCCGGCGTCTCGTCGGCCACATCGGTCGCGAGGTTCGTCTCGGCCTCGTCGGCCTCGTGGGCGATCGGAGCCCCGTCGACGGCCGGAGCCCCGTCGACGGTCGGGGCCTCGGCGACGACCTCGGTGTCGTCAGCCAGGGGGGTGCCGTCGACCGGATCGGGGGTCGTGGCGTCCGCTTCGTGATCCGGGGACGGCGCGGGGACCTCCTGACGTTCGGTCAGGGTCGAGGCGTCGTCGTCTCCGGTGAGCGGCACGCGGGTCATCGTAGGGGCGGCGACTGTGCTGCGGGAGGGGGGTCCGGGAGGTGGCAGGCTGACGTGCGTGACCCCCGTGAGCCCCACCGCGCCAGCCTCAGGCCGTCTCGTGCTGGCCGCCACACCGATCGGCAACACGGAGGACGCGTCGGCGCGCCTGCGTCGTCTGCTCGCGGAGGCGGACGTCGTAGCCGCGGAGGACACGCGTCGGCTGCGGGACCTCGCGAGGAGGCTGGGGGTCGAGATCGGCGGCCGGGTGCTCAGCTTCCACGAGCACAACGAGGTCGAGCGCTCGGCGGAGGTGCTCGCCGTGGTGGCGGGCGGGGGAACAGTGGTCGTCGTGACGGACGCCGGGATGCCCGCCGTGTCCGACCCCGGGTTCCGGGTGGTGGGTGCCGCCGTCGCCGCGGGCCTGCCCGTGACGGCCGCCCCGGGGCCGAGCGCGGTGCTGACGGCGCTGGCGCTGTCCGGCCTGCCGACGGACCGGTTCTGCTTCGAGGGGTTCCCGCCGCGCAAGCCGGGGGAGCGTGCCCGGGCGTTCGAGCTGCTGGCCGACGAGCGCCGCACGATGGTGTTCTTCGAGGCGCCGCACCGGCTGGACGACACCCTGGCGGCGATGGCGGTGGCGTTCGGCGACGACCGGCCCGCCGCGGTGTGCCGCGAGCTGACCAAGACGTACGAGGAGATCGTCCGGGGTCCCTTGTCGACGCTCGCCGAGTGGGCGTCCGCGGACCAGGTGCGCGGGGAGATCGTGGTGGTGGTCGGCGGGGCGGTGAAGGCGGTGGAGCTGTCGACCGCGGACCTGGTCGCCGAGGTCCTGTCCCGCACGGACGCGGGCGACCGCCTGAAGGACGCGGTCGCGGAGGTCGCAGCAGCGGCCGGCGTCCCGAAGCGCGACCTGTACGCGGCAGCCCTGGCAGCCAAGCAGCGCTGAGTCGGCTGTCCGCACGCCGAACCGGCGATCACTCCCGCGACGACGGCACGTCACGCACCTGATCGCCGGTTCGCACTCGGACGCACCCCCACGACCCGAGCCGCGATCGAACCCGACGTGGGCGCCGTTCAGAGGGCCGTCGCGGCAGCCATGTCGGGTTCGGCGCCGAGGGGGAGCCGGGCGACCGTGCGCCACGAGGAGGGGGCGTCCGAGCCGGCGACGAGGAGGGCCTCGCGGACGGTCGCCGCCACAGGGAGCGCGGGCACGACGTCGGCCTCCGCGGCGCGCAGGGTGTCGAGGTCGCCGAGGCGGCGCTCGCCGACCGTCAGGTGCGGGACGACGTCGCTGAACTCGCCGCGGTACGGGAGCCACTGCGGGAACGCCCGGACCACGGCCGCCGTCAGTGCGCGGAACGCGTCGGCGGGCTCGGGGTCCAGCCAGAGGATGTCGTCACCGAACCAGCCCGTGCGCCGGAACACGCACCCGAAGGTGGGGATGCTCGCGACGGCCGACGCCAGCGCACCGAGCAGGTCGGCGTCGAGCTGGTCCGGTGGCGCGAACGGGAAGAGGACGGTGACGTGCGCCGGGATGCCCCAGCCGGTCGCGGCGTCGAGGGTCGCCCGATGGCGGGCGACGGCCGGCTCGGCCTCGGGCACCGGCACGAGCACCGCGGTCCAGCGGGGCGGGACGGTCGGCGTCGGGTCGTCGAGCGAGGGCATCTGTCGAGCGTAGGAGGTCGACGCGCTGGCCAAGCCCTGAGTGCCGCGTCATTCATGGCTTGCTCACCAGCGCAGACGGCGGTCAGTAGAAGACCGCGTCGCGCGGGCTCACCGGGTCCCGGAACGTCCACCAGACCCACGCCTGGGCCGCGAGCAGCACCGGGACGCAGGCGAGCAGGACGAGCTCGAGGGTCGGCGCCGGGGAGGGCACCGGCGCGAGCGCGATGGCGGCGGCGACGACCGGCAGCACGCCGCCGACGACCACCGCGGCGAGCGCCCGGTGCAGCCGGCCGTCCGCGAGCGCCGGTCGCGCCACGAGCGCGGACCCGGAGCCGGCGAGCACGACGAGCGGCGGCAGGACGGCGGTCAGGGGACCGTCGGCGGGCACGAGGACGACGTAGGCGACTGCGGACGCCGCCAGCAGCCCGGCGGACCAGGGCAGGGTCCGGCCGGCCAGGCGGGTGGCTCGCTCGCGCAGGACGCCGGAGGTGCGGGTGGCGACGAACGTGGTGCCCAGGACGCGGGTGACGGCGACCGAGGACAGGGCGGTGAGGACCGGGACGGCGACCCTGGCGGTCAGCGACGGCTGCGGCGGCAACCACACGAGGGCGGTCCCGAGCAGGGCACCCGCCGACAGCGGCAGCCCCACGGACGCGACGACGATGACGCGCTCCCAGCCGGCTCGCCAGCGGACACCGGGCCGTCGGCTGCGCAGCCACACCCCGGCGTCACGGAGCACCCAGGTGACCAGCAGGGCGATGACCAACGGGTAGGCGACGGAGACGAGGTCGCGCTCCAGGTCGTGGAAGCCTGCGAGCAGGACGCCTGCGGCGGCGACGAGCCAGACCTCCCCGGCCAGGAGGAACGGGCCGAGGGCGGTGAGCACGGTCCGGCGCTCGCCGGGGGTCCGGCCGACCTGGCGCAGCGTGGCGCCGAGGCCCTGGTTCATGCCGTCGAGCACGGCCCAGCCCGCGAACGCGCCGACGAGCAGCACGGTCCAGATCATCGGGGCACCTCCGCGAAGGTCAGTGGCTCGTCGGCCTCGCGGGCGTGCAGCGCGGGCGCACCGAGCGTGGGGGACGCCGGGCCGAGGCGGGCGAGGCGGGCGAGCAGGACCCAGTCGATGACGGCCAGGGTGGTGATGAGCCCGACGAGCACGACGAGCGAGACCAGCACGGTCGTCGCGCT
Organism: Cellulomonas sp. P5_C5; assembly: GCF_054049655.1. Lineage (NCBI taxonomy): Bacteria > Bacillati > Actinomycetota > Actinomycetes > Micrococcales > Cellulomonadaceae > Cellulomonas > Cellulomonas sp. P5_C5. Next base: position 59,416 of record NZ_JBFULY010000017.1, read on the forward strand.
GTGCGTGGAGGTGGCGTCGGAGGTCCGCAGCACGCCGACGACGACCCACGGCTGGCGGCCGATCTCGCGCGTCAGCCAGCCGAAGACGGCGAGCACGAACGGCACGGGCAGCACGGCGGTGAGGAACCCGTAGACGGCCCGTCGGAACGGGAGGCGGAACAGCGCGCCGCGGACCATGAGCGCCAGCATCGGGAACGCGCTGAGGAACAGCGCGAAGCCGCCCAGGATCATGAACCCGAGCGCGGCGCCGACCACGGGCGACTGCCCCGACTGCTCCCCGCCGGTGACGTACGAGAACTGCGAGAACCCGAACCCGACGGCGAGCAGGGCGCCGACCGCGCCGAGGACGACGCCGGTGCGCAGCGAGCGCTGGAACAACTCGTCGAACCCCGTCTCGCGGCGCAGGTGCCAGGCGCTGACGCCGACGACCACGAACGCCCCGGCCAGCAGGCACGCCCCGATCACGTGCCCGAGCGACAGGACGGCCGCGGGGTTGAGCACCAGCGCGGCGGCGTCGGAGATGTGCGCGACGCCGTCGCGGAGCTCGTAGCCGACGGGGTTGCGCAGGAACCCGTTGGCGACCATCACGGCGAACGCCGACGCGTACCCGGTCAGCACGACGAGCCAGAACACGACCGTGTGCACCCACCGGTTCAGCTGGTGCCAGCCGAACACCCACAGGCCCAGCAGGGTCGACTCGAGGAAGAACGCGACCATCGTCTCGACGGCGAGGGGAGCGCCGAACACCTCGCCGGCCACGTCGAGCAGCCCGGGGAAGTGCAGCCCGAACTGGAGCTCGAGCAGGATCCCGGCGACGATGCCGAGCGCGTAGTTGACCAGGTACAGCTGGCCCCAGAACCGGGTCGCGCGCTCGTGCACCTCGCGCCGGGTGACCGCCCACCGGGTCTGGAAGATCGCGACCACGGGCCCCAGGCCCAGGGTCACGAGGACGAACAGGAAGTGGACGCCCGCGAGCAGCGCGAACTGCGTGCGGGCGGCGTCGACGGCGCTCACGAGGGCGACGCTAGGGCCGCCGGACGGCTCTGGACCCTGGTCCCAGGGGAAGACCGGGGACGGTTCCGGGTGGTCCCGGAGGCGTGCGGGTGCGCCGGTCAGGGTGGTCCCGGAGTGCGCGGCCGGATCGCGCGTGATCGGCTGGAGCATGGCTGTGCGACCGGTGGCGTGGATCGGGCTCCTCGCCGTCGCGCTCGCGGGCTGCGGCCCGACGGGCAGCCCGACAGACAGCCCTACCGCGACGTCGGCACCGCTGACCGCGGAGGTGAGCGAGGTCGACGACGTCCTGGGCGACCTCGACGTCCCCTGGGGGCTCGCGTTCCTGCCGGACGGCGACGCCGTGGTGACGCTGCGCGACGCGGCGGCGCTGGTGCTCGTCGGCCCGGACGGCGCGGCGACGGACGTGACCGGGCCGGGGGCCGACGAGCTCGCGGACCTCGTGGTCCCCGCCGGCGAGGGCGGGCTGCTGGGCGTCGCGGTCCTCGGGTCGACGGGGTCGGCCGTGGACCTGGCCCTCTACGCGACCGCGGCCGCCGACAACCGGGTCCTGCGCGGGACGCTCGACGGCTCGGTCCTGGGCGAGCTGCGACCGATCCTCACCGGCATCGAGAAGGCCGGCAACCACGACGGCGGACGGCTCGCCGTCGGCCCGGACGACTTCCTCTACGTGACCACCGGCGACGCGGGCGACCCGCCGTCGGCGCAGGACCCCGGCAGCCTCAACGGCAAGATCCTGCGCATCACGGCCGACGGGGACCCGGCCCCGGGCAACCCCGACGAGGGCTCGCCGGTGTGGAGCCTCGGGCACCGCAACGTGCAGGGGCTCGGGTGGGCTCCCGACGGACGGATGTACGCCTCGGAGTTCGGCCAGAACACGTGGGACGAGCTCAACCTGATCGAGCCGGGCGGCAACTACGGCTGGCCGGAGGTCGAGGGCATGGGGGACGGCTTCGTGGAGCCGCTCGCCGTCTGGCCGACCACCGACGCGTCGCCGAGCGGCCTGGCCGTCACCGACGAGGGCGTCTACCTGGCCGGGCTGCGCGGCGAGCGGCTGTGGCGGGTCCCGCTGACCGCGGACGGCGTCGGCACCCCGCAGGCTCTTCTGGAGGGTGAGTACGGGCGGCTGCGTGCGGTCGAGCCGGCACCCGACGGGTCCCTGTGGGTCGTCACGGGGAACACGGACGGCCGCGGCGACCCCCGCGACGGCGACGACCGCATCCTGCGGGTGGCCGTCGACTGAGCCGTCGCGGCTGCTCACCTAGGATCGGCGCATGTCTCGCATCCTCTCGGCCGTCGCGTGGCCCTACGCGAACGGTCCCCGCCACATCGGTCACGTCGCCGGCTTCGGTGTCCCGTCGGACATCTTCAGCCGCTACATGCGGATGGCGGGCAACGAGGTCCTCATGGTCTCCGGCACCGACGAGCACGGGACGCCGATCCTGGTGCTGGCCGACCAGGAGGGTGTGGGCCCGCAGGAGCTGGCGGACAAGTACAACCGCGTGATCGTCGAGGACCTGACCAACCTCGGGCTCTCCTACGACCTGTTCACGCGCACGACGACGCGCAACCACTACGCGGTCGTGCAGGAGATGTTCCGCACGGTGCACAAGAACGGCTACATGATCGAGCAGTCGACCATGGGGGCCATCTCGCCGAGCACCGGCCGCACGCTGCCCGACCGGTACGTGGAGGGCACCTGCCCGATCTGCGGGTACGACGGCGCGCGCGGGGACCAGTGCGACAACTGCGGCAACCAGCTGGACGCGATCGACCTGATCAACCCGCGCAGCCGGATCAACGGCGAGACGCCGAAGTTCGTCGAGTCGAACCACTTCTTCCTGGACCTGCCGGCGTTCGCGAGCGCGCTGGAGGCGTGGCTCAGGACCCGCACGGACTGGCGCCCGAACGTCCTGAACTTCTCGCTGAACCTCATCGACGACCTGCGCCCGCGCGCCATGTCCCGGGACATCGACTGGGGCATCCCGGTGCCGCTGGAGGGCTGGGAGGACAACCCGAACAAGCGCCTCTACGTGTGGTTCGACGCGGTCATCGGGTACCTGTCGGCGTCGATCGAGTGGGCGCGCCGCAAGGGCGACCCGGACGCGTGGCGACCGTTCTGGAACGACCCCGAGGCCCTGAGCTACTACTTCATGGGCAAGGACAACATCACGTTCCACTCGCAGATCTGGCCGGCGGAGCTGCTGGCCTACGACGGTCGGGGGACGAAGGGCGGGTCGCCGGGCACGTTCGGCACGCTGAACCTGCCCACCGAGGTGGTGTCCAGCGAGTTCCTCACCATGGAGGGCAAGCAGTTCAGCTCCTCGCGCGGGGTCGTCATCTACGTGCGCGACGTGCTCTCCCGGTACCAGCCGGACGCGCTGCGCTACTTCCTGTCGACCGCCGGACCCGAGAACCAGGACTCCGACTTCACGTGGGCGGACTTCAAGACGCGCACCAACTCCGAGCTGGTGGCGGGCTGGGGCAACCTGGTCAACCGCACCGCGAGCCTCATCCACAAGAACTTCGGCGAGATCCCGAGGCCGGGTGACCTGCAGCCGGTGGACCAGGGGCTGCTCGCGACGACGTCGGCGGGCTTCGACAAGGTCGGCGGGCTGATCGGCACCCACCGCAACCGGGCTGCGGTCAACGAGGCGATGCGCGTCGTGCAGGAGGCCAACCGGTACATCTCCGAGACGGAGCCGTGGAAGCTGACGGGGGACCGCGACCGGCTGGGCACGGTCCTGCACACGGCCGCGCAGGCCGTCAGCGACGCGAACACCCTGCTGGCGCCGTTCCTGCCGCACTCGGCGCAGCAGGTGCACGAGACGTTCGGCCGCACGGGGACGTTCTCACCGCTGCCGCGGATCGACGAGGTCACCGACCTCGACGACGACTCCCGGCACTACCCGGTGATCACCGGGGACTACGAGCTCGGCCGGACCGTCGCGCCGTGGCGGTCCAGCCCGATCGTGCCCGGCGCCCCGGTGGCCAAGCCGGTGCCCGTGTTCACCAAGCTCGACGACTCGATCGTCGAGGAGGAGCTCGAGCGGCTGCGCCAGGCCTGATGGGCAGGACGAAGGGGGAGCGCGGCTGGCCCGCGCCGCCCGAGCCCCTGCCCATCGCGGTCGTCGACAACCACACCCACCTGGAGTCGGTGGTCACGTGGCGGGCCGACGGGTGGCTCCGCGACGACGACGGCGCCCCGGTGGGCGGTCCACCCGCCGGTCTGGACGACCACCTGGAGCGCGCGTCCGCGGTCGGCGTGCCGAGGATGGTCCAGGTCGGCTGCGACCTGGACGCCATCGCGTGGACCGACGCGGCGGTGCGCGCACACGACCAGCTGCTCGGTGCGGTGGCCATCCATCCCAACGAGGCGGTCCGGCACGCGGGCGTCGTCGAGGCTGCGCCGGACGGGCTCGACCCCGAGCCGCCGTACGAGGTCGGCCTCGAGGACGCGATCGCGGTCGTGGAGCGGACAGCCCGCGCCAACCCCCGCATCCGCGCCATCGGCGAGACCGGCCTGGACCACTTCCGCGCGGGCACCCGCGGCCGGGAGGTCCAGCGCGAGGCGTTCCGCGCGCACGTCGCGCTGGCCAAGGAGCTGGGCCTGGCGCTGCAGATCCACGACCGCGACGCCCACGACGAGGTCGTCGAGGTGCTGCTGGCGGACGGCGCCCCGGACCGCACGGTCTTCCACTGCTTCTCGGGCGACGCGGACCTGGCGCGGCTCGCGGTGTCCCACGGGTGGTACCTGTCGTTCGCCGGCCCGGTCTCGTTCGGCGCGAACGACGCCCTGCGGGACGCGTTGCGGGTGGTCCCGCCCAGCCTCCTGCTCGTCGAGACGGATGCGCCCTACCTGACCGTGCACCCGTTCCGCGGCCGGCCCAACGCCCCGTACCTCCTGCCCGGCACGGTCCGCACGGTCGCCGAGGTCACGGGGCGCCCGCTGGTCGACGTGTGCACCGCGCTCGCGGCGACGTCCGAGGCGGTCTACGGGACGTGGTGACGGGTATGACCCGTTCTGGGGCCGGACAGTCGGGTGATGTCGGTCCCGCTGGGCGGACCTCGGGTTACCGGGTGGGTCACGGATCGGTTACGGTCGGACCTGCGTCCAGGACGGACGCTTCTTTGTGAGCCCTGCCGAGAGGACCCACCGCGTGAGGCCGGACCTGGAGCGTGCGACGCGCAGTCGCCCCTTCCGTGGTCGGCGAGCCGCGCGGGTCGTGGCCCAGGCAGCCGTGCTGGCGGTCGTCGCCGGTGCGACCAGCGCGTTCGCGGTCCTGCACAAGACGGTCACGGTGGACGTCGACGGGACGTCGGTCGAGGTCGAGGCCTTCGGTCGCACCGTCGAGGACATGCTCGCGAGCGCCGACGTCGAGGTCGGTGAGCGCGACCTCGTCGCCCCCGCCCTGGACGAGCCGATCGGGCGGTCCGGCCAGATCGTCGTCCGGCACGGCCGTGAGCTGTCCGTCGAGGTGGACGGCTCCGAGCGTTCGGTGTGGACCACGGCCCTGACGGTCGGCGAGGCGGTCGACGGACTCGGGCTGCGCGACGACGAGGTGCGCCTGTCGGCGTCCCGTTCCGCGGCTCTCGGCCGGGACACGTTGCGCGTCTCGACGCTCAAGACGATCCACCTCGTGGTCGACGGCCAGGTCATCGACGGGCTGAGCAGCGCCGCCACGGTGCGCGACGGCCTGCGGGACATCGGCCTGGTCCTGGAGGACGGCGACCAGGTCTCGGTGCCGCTCGACTCCACCGCCGTCGACGGGCTCGTCGTGCTGGTCACGCGGGCCAGCACGTCGGGCGAGACGGTCACCGAGGCGATGCCGTTCGAGTCCACCGAGGTCGAGGACCCGGGGATGATCAAGGGCAACACCGCGATCGCCACCAAGGGCAGGGCGGGCGTCCGCACCACCACGTACGAGCTCCAGATCGTCGGCGGGGTGGTCGTCGGCCGCACCCCGATCGCCTCGGTGGTGACGGTCCCGCCGGTCACGCAGGTCACCAAGGTCGGCACGGCGGAGCTGCCGGACCCGTCCGTCGTCGCCGTCGAGCCGGGCACCGCCCAGGCCCTCGGCAAGGAGATGGCGGCAGCCCGCGGGTGGGGCGACGACCAGTTCGCGTGCCTGCTCGCGCTCTGGAACAAGGAGAGCGGCTGGCGGGTGAACGCGGAGAACAAGTCCTCGGGCGCCTACGGCATCCCGCAGGCTCTCCCGGGCACCAAGATGGCGACGGTGGCCGACGACTGGCGCACCAACCCGGCGACGCAGATCACCTGGGGCCTCAACTACATCGAGGGCCGCTACGGCGACCCGTGCGGCGCCTACGCGCACAGTCAGGCCAAGGGCTGGTACTGATTCACCCGATCCCCCTGTGAGAACGGTCACGTGCGCTGACGTGGGGGAACGCCGGATCTGCCGTCGAAACGGTGCACATCCCTACCGCATCTGACGGTAGGCGCGCTTGGCAACGCGATCACGATTCGGTTACGGTCGGTGCCGCCCCGCGATCTGGACGCCAGCCCACCTGTGCTGGCCGTCGTGTCCGCAGGGTGGTCGGCGCCCGCTCCAGGCGGGCCGCCGTGACGGCCGGATCGGGGATCCGGAACTGACGGGAGACGCCCTCGAGGGTGTCCGCTGAGCCTCGAACGCGAGGCGCACCGCCGGGTGACGCACATGCGACACGCTCCGCCCCCCGTGCCCGGGCACCTCGACGGCTGGAGCCCCGTGCAGTTCTCGACCCTGATCCCTGGTCTGTCCGCGCGAAAGTCTGCACGACCCAGCGCCCCGTCCTCCCCGGACGAGCCCCCCACGACGGACCACCGGTCCGGTCGGGCACGCATCCTGCCCATCACCGCCGCAGCCGCGGCACTCGTCCTCGCGGGCGGGTCGGCGGCGTTCGCGCACGCGCAGAAGACCGTGACGCTCGACGTCAACGGCGAGGTCGCGCAGCTGAGCACGTTCGCCGGCTCGGTCGAGGGCTTCCTCGACGACCAGGGCGTCGTCGTCGGCGAGCGTGACCTGGTGAGCCAGAGCGGGTCGCTGCGCGAGGGCACGGAGATCGTCGTGCGGCACGCGCACCAGGTCTCCGTCAGCGTCGACGGCGTGGAGACGTCCGTCTGGACGACCGCGCTGTCCGCCGACGAGGCGCTCGACACGCTCGCGGCGCGCGGCCAGTCCGTCGCGCTCGTCGCGTCCCGGTCCGCCGCGGGCGGCCGGCCGGAGCTCGCGCTCGACCTCACGCTGCGCGGTCCGGCGGAGGTCCTGGTGGACGGCACCACGCTCCAGGTCACCGACGCCGACGCGTCCGTCGCGCAGGTCCTCGGCGAGCTCGGTGTCACGCTGAACGCGCTCGACCGCGTGTCCGTGGTGCAGGGCGCCGCGGGCCGTGTCCAGGTCGTCGTCAACCGCGTCGTCGTGCAGGACGTCACGTCCACGCTCGAGGTCGCGTTCGCGTCGACCACGCAGCAGGACGCCGCCCGCTACACCGACCAGAAGCGCACGCTGACCGCCGGGGTCCCCGGTGTCCGCACGCTCGTCGAGCGCGTCACCACCGTGGACGGCGTCGAGTCCGGCCGCGTGACCGTCTCCGACGCCGTCACCCAGGCGCCCGTCGACGAGGTCCTGAGCGTCGGCACCAAGACGCGCCCGGTCGCCCCGGCGGCCCCGCCGACCGGTGCGAGCGAGGGCAGCCCCGTGACCGCCGGTGGCGACGCCGACTCGCTCAACTGGGCTGCCCTGGCCCGCTGCGAGTCCGGTGGCAACCCGACCGCCGTCTCCTCGACGGGCAAGTACCACGGGCTGTACCAGTTCTCGGTGAGCACGTGGCAGGCCGTCGGTGGCGCCGGGCTCCCCTCGGACGCCTCGGCCGACGAGCAGACGGCCCGCGCGAAGATGCTCTACAACCGCTCCGGTGCCGGCCAGTGGCCGCACTGCGGGAAGAACCTCTTCAGCTGATCACCTCGCAGAACCCCCGCCCGGCAGCAGCCGGTCTGGCGGGGGTTCTGTCGTGCTCGCCTAGGCTCGTGCGCATGTCGACCACCACCACGCTGCTCGGGCCTGCGGAGATCCGTGAGCTCGCGGAGCGTGCGGGGGTGCGCCCGACCAAGCAGCTCGGGCAGAACTTCGTGCTCGACGGCGGCACGGTCCGCAAGATCGTGCGCCAGGCCGACGTCGGGTCGGGGGACCGCGTCGTGGAGGTGGGGCCGGGCCTCGGCTCGCTCACGCTGGGGCTGCTCGAAGCGGGCGCCGACGTCGTGGCGGTCGAGATCGACCCGACGCTGGCCCGCCTGCTGCCGACCACCGTGGCGCGGCACGTGCCGGGTCTGACGGTGGTCGCGGGCGCCGACGACGAGCCGGTGGTCCTGCGCGACGAGGCCGGACGCGACCGCCTGACGATCGTGCTGGCGGATGCCCTGGACGTGCGGACTCTGCCCGGACCGCCACCCGTCGCCCTCGTCGCCAACCTGCCGTACAACGTGTCCGTCCCTGTCCTGCTGACCTTCCTGGAGCGGTTCGACAGCCTGGAGCGCGTGCTCGTGATGGTGCAGGCCGAGGTGGCCGACCGGCTGGCCGCACCACCCGGCAGCCGCACCTACGGGGTGCCGTCCGCGAAGGCCGCCTGGTACGCGTCGGCCCGCCGGACCGCGACGGTCGGCCGCTCGGTCTTCTGGCCCGCCCCCAACGTCGACTCCGCGCTGGTCCGCTTCGACCGCCGCGAGCCGCCGTCCACCGACGCGCCCCGGGAGGCCGTGTTCGCCGTCGTGGACGCGGCCTTCGCGCAGCGTCGCAAGATGCTCCGATCGGCCCTGTCGGCGCTCGCGGGGTCCTCCGACGCGGCCGTGACGGCCCTGGAGGCCGCGGGCGTCGACCCGCAGGCTCGCGGTGAGCGCGTGGACATCGCCGGGTTCGCGCGCATCGCTGAACAGCTCAGGCCCCTCGGGCCTATAAGCGGACGACCTGGCATTGTGGAGCCGTGACGCTGACCCCCGTGGCCCCGCTGCCCGAGCACGAGGTCAGGGTCCGCGCGCCCGGCAAGGTCAACCTGTCGCTGCGGGTCGGCCCGCGGGAGGACGACGGCTACCACGCGGTGTCGACCGTGTTCCAGGCGGTGTCGGTGTTCGAGGAGGTCGTCGCCACCCCGTCGGAGCAGCGCACGCTGACCGTGAGCGGCCCGCAGGCCGAGCTGGTGCCGACGGACGGCTCGAACCTCGCGCTGCGCGCGGCGGCCCTGCTGGCGGACCGCGCGGGGATCGACGACGGCGTCCACCTGCACCTGCACAAGGGTGTCCCGGTCGCGGGCGGCATGGCGGGCGGCTCGGCGGACGCCGCGGCGACGCTCGTGGCCTGCGACGCGCTGTGGCGCACCGGGCTCAGCCGTGACGACCTGCTGGAGCTGGCCGCCGAGCTGGGGTCGGACGTGCCGTTCTCCCTGGCCGGGCACACCGCGGTCGGCTCGGGTCGCGGTCACCTGCTGACGCCGGCGCTCAGTCGCGGCGAGTTCCACTGGGCGTTCGCCGTGCAGGACCGCGGGCTGTCCACCGCCGACGTGTACGTCGCGTTCGACGACCTGCACGGCACGGCGCTGGTGCCCGACCAGGACGACGACGTGCCGCTGATGCAGGCGCTGCGCGCGGGGGACCCGCGGGCGCTCGGCGCTGCGCTGCACAACGACCTCCAGATGGCGGCGCTGGAGCTCGACCCGGGCCTCGCGGAGCCGCTCGCGGTCGCGCAGGACGCGGGGGCGCTCGGCGTCGTCGTGTCCGGCTCGGGCCCCACCGTCGCGGCCCTGGGCCGCAGCCGCCAGCACGCCCTCGTGCTCGCGGCGGCGTTCACGGCGTCGGGGGTGGCGGACCGGGTCCTGACCGCCGCCGGTCCCGTGGCCGGTGCGCGCGTCGTCAGCTCCACGGACTGACTCCTCGACCTCTTGACATCTCGTCGCGACGAGCAATACTTAAGAACATGCTTAACAATGGCGAGCTGGACAAGGTCTTCAAGGCCCTGTCCGACGCGACCCGCCGTGCGATGGTCGAACGCCTCGTGCGCGGTCCGGTGTCGGTCAGCCAGCTCGCCGAGCCCTTCGCGATGTCCCTGCCGGCCGTCCACCAGCACCTCGCGGTGCTCGAGGACGCGGGCATCGTCACGTCGCACAAGATCGGCCGCGTCCGCACGGTCCAGCTCGCCACCGACGCCCTGACCGGCGCGGGGGAGTGGATGGGCCGGCAGCGGCTGCCCGCCGAGCGCCGGCTGGACCGGCTCGGCACCTACCTCGCCACCCCACCGAAAGGACCCTGATGATGACCACCGAGACCACCGAGACCACCGGGACCACTGGAACCGTCGTCCACGCCACGTTCGTCGTCGAGCGCACGTTCGACGCGCCCCTCGACCGCGTCTGGGACGCGTTCGCCGTGCCCGAGCAGCACGCCCAGTGGTTCGGCTCCGACGAGAACTTCACCGAGACGGAGGCCCACGAGGACTTCCGGGTCGGCGGGCAGGCCGTGCAGGACGGCCAGTGGCACGGCGGCCCCACCAGCCGCTACGTCGCCACCTACACGGACATCGTCGAGCGCTCGCGCATCGTGGCCACCTACGACATGTGGGTCGGCGGCGAGCACCTGTCGACCTCTCTCAACTCGACCGTGTTCGAGGCGGTCGACGGCGGCACCCGCCTCACCTACACCGAGCAGAGCGCCTTCCTGGACGGCAAGGAGGACGGCAGCCAGCGGGAGGCCGGCTTCCAGGGCATCTTCGACGTGCTCGCGACGTACCTGGCCGGCTGACGCGTCGCCGCACCCCTGTCGGGTTCCGGTCAGGTGCAGGTGGTGGACGAGTCGTCCGCGGACGTCAGGACGCCCTCCGGCGGCGTCCACGCAGGGTCCACCGGGGGTGGGGGCGGGGGTGCCGTGGGGTCCGTGGTCGGGGGTGTCGTCGCGACGGGCGCCTCACCCACGGGCTGGTCCGCCGCGATCCGGGCCCACAGCTCGGCCGCGGCGTCGGTGGCGACCCTGCGGTTGCCGTCCCGGGGGTCCGGCTCGGTGGGCATCGACGCGAACACGATCCGCTCCGCCTGCAGGTTCCGCAGGGACAGGCCGAACCCGGTCAGGTCCGTCAGGTCGCGGAAGCCCTGGCTGGCGGTCAGCGAGCTCGTCGCCGCCTGCGCGAACCGCAGCAGCGCCGTCGGGCTCGTGAGCACCTCCTGGCTGAGCACGGAGCGGGTCATCGCGGCCATCAGGTCGTGCTGGCGCGTGATGCGGCCGGTGTCCGACCCGTCGCCGATGTCGTGCCGCGCCCGGGCGAACTGCACGGCCGTCGTGCCGTTGAACACCTGCGCGCCCGCAGGGACGTCGAGCCCGGTGTCCTCGTCGCTCAGCGCTGTCGGCAGGCAGATGGGCACCCCGCCGACCGCGTCGACCATGTCCCGCAACCCGACGAAGTCGACGAGCACCAGCCCGTCCAGCCGGACCCCGGTGAGGAGCTCGACCGTCTTCCACGTGCACCCCGACGCGGACTCGATGTCCTGACCCTGCGCCCACCCGAGCGCGAACGCCTCGTTGAACTGCCGGTCGGTCCGGGCCGGGGTCGTCGTCCCGTCCGTCAGGGTGCACGACGGCCGGTCGGTCACCAGGTCGCGCGGGATCGACACCAGCTCGACCCGGGACCGGTCGGCGGCCACGTGCGCCACGATCGTCGTGTCGGACGCCATCCCGTCGTTCTCGCCGCCGATCGCCGCGTTCTCGCCGCTGCGGTCGTCGGACCCGATGATCAGCAGGTTCACGGCGGACCCGGCGCGCGCGTCGCCCGGGGGCGGCTCGGTCGCCTGTGGCCGTGCGCTCTCGTCGCCCACGAGGTCCGTGAGGTCGACCCCGGTGACGTTCGACTGGAGCTCGCGGTAGACGGCGGCCGCGCCTGCGACCCCGAAGACGAGGACGCCGACGGCGGTCAGGCCGACCGCTCGCAGGGCCCGGCGTGGTCGCACTGCGCGCGCGTGCTGGCTCATCCTCCGGACGCTAGTGCGCAGGTCGGCGGCGGTGCCGGCGGTCGGCGTGGAGGACCTGTGCGGGTGTGCGGGTAGCCTTCACAGGACATGGCACACCTTCTCGGCGCGGATCGCGTCACGCTCGCGCTGGGCACGCGCACCCTCCTCGACGGGGTCTCCCTCGGACTCGACGACGGGCAGCGCATCGGCGTCGTCGGCCCCAACGGCGCGGGCAAGTCCACGCTGCTGCGGGTCCTGTCCGGCGCGCAGGCGCCCGACGACGGCCGCGTCACCCGGGCCGGCGGCCTGCGGGTCGCGGTGCTGGACCAGCGCGACGACCTGCTGGCCGGCAGCACCGTCCTCGACGTGGTGCACGGGTCCGCCGACGAGCACGAGTGGGCCACCGACTCCCGCATCCGGTCGGTGCACGCCGGGCTGCTCGGGGACGTGTCGCTCGACGCCGACGTCGCCACCCTGTCCGGTGGCCAGCGTCGCCGGGTCGCGCTCGCCGCGCTGCTGGTGCGGGACGACGAGGTGCTGGTCCTCGACGAGCCGACCAACCACCTCGACGTCGAGGGCGTGGCGTGGCTCGCGGCGCACCTGGTCGAGCGGTACCGGGGCTCCAACGGCGCGCTCGTCGTGGTCACCCACGACCGCTGGTTCCTCGACGCGGTGTGCACGCGCACGTGGGAGGTGCACGACGGGACGGTCGACCAGTACGAGGGCGGCTACGCCGCGTACGTGCTGGCCCGCGCCGAGCGGGCACGGACGGCGTCGACCACCGAGGAGAAGCGGCAGAACCTGCTGCGCAAGGAGCTCGCGTGGCTGCGCCGGGGAGCGCCCGCGCGCACCAGCAAGCCGAAGTTCCGGATCGACGCGGCCAACGCCCTCATCGAGAACGAGCCGCCGCCCCGCGACCAGCTCAGCCTGACCCGCATGGCGACCGCCCGCCTGGGCAAGGACGTGCTCGACATCGAGGACGCGTCGGTGGCCTACGGCGACCGCGTCCTCCTGCACGACGTCACGTGGCGGCTCGGCCCGGGCGACCGGGTGGGCCTGGTCGGCGTCAACGGGGCCGGCAAGACCTCGCTGCTGCGGCTCCTGTCCGGGCGGCAGCAGCCGACCACCGGCCGGGTCAAGCGCGGCAAGACCGTGCAGGTGGCGGAGCTCACGCAGGACGTCGAGGAGCTCGACGAGCTGGCGGGCCTGCGCGTGATCGAGGTGATCGAGAGCGAGAAGCGTTCGGTCGTCGTCGGCGGCAAGGAGCTCACGGCCGCGCAGCTGGTCGAGCGGCTCGGCTTCGACCGCGAGCGCTCCCGGACCCCCGTGCGGGACCTGTCCGGCGGCGAGCGTCGACGCCTGCAGCTGTTGCGGCTGCTCGTCGGCGAGCCGAACGTGCTCCTGCTCGACGAGCCCACCAACGACCTGGACACCGACACCCTGGCCGCCCTCGAGGACCTGCTGGACGGCTGGCCCGGCACGCTGGTCGTCGTCTCGCACGACCGGTACCTGCTGGAGCGGGTGTGCGACACGCAGATGGCGCTCCTGGGCGACGGCCTGCTCCGCCAGCTGCCCGGCGGTGTCGAGCAGTACCTGGACCTGCGTCGCACCGCGACGGCGACGGCCGCGTCCCCGCTGGACGCCCGCGCGCCGACCGAGGCCGCCCCGGCAGCGGTGTCCACCGCGGACCTGCGCACCGCGCGCAAGGAGATCGCCCGGATCGAGCGCCGCCTGTCCCGGATCGCCGACCAGGAGGCCGTCCTGCACCAGCGGATGTCCGACCAGGCGACCGACCACCAGGCCGTGATCGCGCTCGACGCGGAGCTGCGGGCGCTCGCCACCGAGAAGGACGAGCTCGAGGCCGCGTGGCTGGAGGCGGCGGAGATCGTCGGCTAGGTCGTCTCCCGACGCATGCTCCGCAGGCCCAGGCCCGTCGAGACCCCCATGGTCAGCACGGCGCCCAGCACGACGAGCAGCGGCGCGGTCCACCCGCCGCTGGAGGCGTGCACGGCGCCCAGCACGCTCGGGCCGAGGGCCGCGCAGCCGTAGCCGAGGCTCTGCACGGTCGCCGACATGCGGCGCGCGGCGGCCTGCGACCCGGCGCTGGAGGCGATCACCGTGAAGATCACCGCGAAGTTCCCGCCCTGCGCGACCCCCGCGAACGTACACCACACCGGCCACCATCCCGGCGCGAGCAGCAGGCCGAGGGGGAGCACGGCCCAGCCGACGGCGATCGCGGCGGCGACGGCGGCGACCGGGGCGCGGCGCCCCAGCGCGATCGGCACGGCGATGCCACCGACCATCCCGAACAGCTGGAACAGCGCGGCGGCCCCGCCGGACGCGGCCCGTTCGAGCCCGAGCGTGTCGTGCAGCACCGACGGCAGCCACGCGCTGACCGCGTAGTACCCGAACGCCTGCCCGGCGAACGCGACGGCCAGGAACCAGGTGACGGGCCGGCGCCAGACGTCCGGTGCGCTCGCGCCGGTGGGCAGGGCCACCGGCTCGGCACGCGAGAACGGGTACGCCCGCTGCCACACCACCAGGGCGACGACCGCGAGCAGCCCCCACGACGCCAGCGCCCACCGCCACCCGACGACGTCCGCGAGCGGAGCGGTCAGGGTGGTGGTCAGGACGCTGCCGCCGTTGAGCGCGGCCGTGTACAGGCCGGTCACGCGGGGCACGTGCCCGGGGAAGTCCCGCCCGATCACCACCGGGACCGCGACATTGCCGGCCGTGATGGCCACCCCGATCAGGACGGTGCCGACGAGCGCCGTGCCGAACCCGTCGGCCGACCGCAGCAGGGTGCCGGCCAGGACGGTCACCAGTGACGCCGCCACGACCCGTCCGGTGCCGAGGCGCCCGAGCAGCACGGCCATGAGCGGGGTGGCGAGCGCGAAGCAGAGGACCGGGATGCCGGTGAGCAGGCCGACGGTCGCTGCGCTCAGGCCCAGGTCGGCCCGGACGTCGTCGACGACCGGGGCCAGCGCGGTGATCGGTGCGCGCAGGTTCAGCGCGTAGAGCAGGACCGCGGCGAGCAGCAGCCCTCGCGCAGCAGACCGAGCAGCCGTCATGCCCTCACGACGCGTCGAACGGCGCGGTCACCTCGCGCAGCAGGTCGGCCAACCGGTCGCGGTCCGCCTCGCTGAGGTCACCCAGCAGACCGCGCTCGACGTCGAGCAGGTCCGCGAACGCCGCGTCCACGCGGTCCAGGCCGGCGGGGGTGAGCTGCACCAGGACGCCGCGGCGGTCGTCCGGCGCGGGCTGCCGCTCGACCAGCCCGTGCTCCACGAGGCGGTCGATGCGGTTGGTCATGGTGCCGCTGGTCACCAACGTCTGGGTGAGCAGCGCACCCGGGGACAGCCGGTACGGGGCGCCCGCGCGGCGCAGGGCCGACAGCACGTCGAACTCCCACGTCTCGAGGTCGTGCCGCGCGAACGCCGAGCGGCGGGCGAGGTCGAGGTGGCGGGCCAGCCGGCTGACGCGCGACAGCACGGTCAGCGGGCGGACGTCCAGGTCAGGGCGCTCGCGTTCCCAGGCGAGGACGATCCGATCGACCTCGTCGCGGGCCCCCGGCGCGTCCGGGGGGGTGCGTGCCACCATGACGCGAGATTACTCGACGTCGAGAGAGATCCCTCTCAGGTGCGCGTCAGCGTGGGCCGGCGCTCCAGCGCCGACAGCCCGTTCCACGCCAGGTTCACCAGGTGCGCCGCGACGACGTTCTTGCTGGGGCTGCGGGCGTCGAGCCACCACTGCCCGGTGAGCGCGACCATGCCCACCAGCATCTGCGCGTAGATCGGCGCCACCTTCGGGTCCTGGCCCTGCTTCTTGAACTGGTCCGCCAGCATGTGCTCGACCTGCGTGGCGACATCCCCGATCAGGCTCGAGAACGTGCCGGTCGCCTGCGCCACGGGGGAGTCCCGCACCAGGATCCGGAACCCGTCCTCCGACGCCTCGATGTAGCCGAGCAGGGCCAGCGTGGTCCGCTCCACCAGCACCTTCGGGTGCCCGCCGCCCTCCAGCGCCCCGCTCAGCGCCCCGGTGAGGGCCTGGATCTCGCGGTCGACGACGACGGCGTAGATGCCTTCCTTGCCCCCGAAGTGCTCGTACACGACCGGCTTGGACACCTCGGCGCGCGCGGCGATCTCCTCGATGCTCGTGCCGTCGAAGCCCTTCTCGGCGAACAGGCGCCGGGCCACGTCGACCAGCTGGGCGCGCCGCTGCGTCCCCGTCATGCGGGAGCGGGTGGAGCGTTTGCTGTCGTTGGCCACGCGCCCATCATGCCGTGACCCGTCATCCTGCCTGGCAGACTTGGCGCCCACGACGCGCGAGGCGTCGGTCCGCCCTGGTGTAACGGCAGCACGCCGGCCTTTGGAGCCGTGCAGTCCAGGTTCGAATCCTGGGGGCGGAGCCGCGACGGGTCCGGCAGCAAGCCATGGGCGGTGCGAGCGAGGGCTGGTGCGACCCGCATGGCTTGCCCGTCAGTGGTGGGGTCGACGTCCGCACCTCCGCCACGGACGCGCGGTACGGTGCGAGGCATGGCGACGACGCGCGACCTGCGTGCTGCATACGTCCTGCTGGGTCTCTGCGTGTTCGGGGTCGTGTCCCAGGTGGTGGACCTCGCCGCGGGTGCCACCGAGGTCGGCGTGCGCGTCGCCGTGATCGTCGTGGCCGCCGTCGGAGCCGTGCTGACCGGGGTGTGGATCGCCCGGCAGAGGCGGGTGCCTCCACCGGCGCCGCGACAGTTCACGCCGGCCCCCGACGAGGCGCCCGACGACCCCGGCCCGGCCGAGGCGACCTCCGCGCGCGGGTAGAGTGCACCCTGCGCACGAGATCCACCGCCCGAGACCCGGGCAGATCCGCGAGGAGCACCCGCAGGTGACTTTCCCCCGCCCGGCCGCCGTCGTCGTCCTCGCCGCAGGTGAAGGAACCCGGATGCGCTCGGCAACCCCCAAGGTCCTGCACACCCTGGCCGGCCGCAGCATGCTCGGTCACGCGCTCGCCACGGCCCGCGCCCTCGACCCTGGCCGCGTCCTGGTCGTCGTCCGCCACGAGCGTGAGCAGGTCGCCGCGCACGTGCGCGAGGTCGACCCGCAGGCGCTGCTCGCGGACCAGGACGCGATCCCGGGCACCGGGCGCGCGGTCCAGGTCGCGATGAAGTCGCTCGACGCCGCCGCGCAGGCAGACGCTGCCGGCGACCACGCCGTGGGCTCGGCGACGCACGCGCAGGTGTCCGGTGCGGTCGTCGTGATCGCCGGGGACGTCCCGCTGCTGGACGCCGGCACGCTGCACGAGCTGCTCGCGGCGCACCACGCGGACGGCAACGCGGTCACGGTGCTCACCACCCAGGTGGCGGAGCCCACCGGCTACGGCCGGATCCTGCGGGAGCCCGGCACGGGTGACGTGCTCGGCATCGTGGAGGAGAAGGACGCCGACGACGCGCAGCGCGCGATCACCGAGATCAACTCCTCCATCTACGTCTTCGACGCCGAGGTCCTGCGCGGTGCGCTCGGGCGGCTCGGACGCGACAACGCGCAGGGCGAGGTGTACCTGACTGACGTGCTCGCGATCGCGCGCACCGACGGCGGTCACGTCCGGGCGCTCCAGACGGACGACCCGGTGCTGGTCGAGGGCGTCAACGACCGCGTCCAGCTGTCGGTGCTGCGGGCGGAGATGAACCGCCGCATCCTCGAGGGCTGGATGCGCGACGGCGTCACGGTCGTGGACCCGGCGACCACGTGGGTCGACGTCGACGTCGAGCTCGAGCGGGACGTCACGCTCCTGCCCGGCACGCAGCTGCACGGCGCCACGGTGGTCCGCGAGGGTGCGACCGTCGGCCCGGACACCACGCTGACCGACGTCGAGGTTGGCCCGCGGGCCAGCGTCGTGCGCACGCACGGCAGCCTCGCGGTGATCGGGCCCGACGCGAGCGTGGGGCCGTTCGCGTACCTGCGCCCCGGCACGGTGCTCGGTGAGAAGGGCAAGATCGGCACGTTCGTCGAGACCAAGAACGCGCAGATCGGCACCGGCTCGAAGATCCCGCACCTGTCCTACGTGGGCGACGCCACGATCGGCGAGCACACGAACATCGGTGCCGCGTCGGTGACCGTCAACTACGACGGCGTCAACAAGCACCGCACGACCATCGGCTCGTACGCCCGCACGGGCGCCGACAACATGTTCGTCGCACCCGTGACCATCGGCGACGGCGCGTACACCGGCGCCGGCAGCGTGATCCGTCGCGACGTGCCCTCCGGTGCGCTCGGCGTGAGCGCGGGCGCCCAGCGCAACATCGAGGGCTGGGTCTCCCGGGCCCGCGCCGGGACGGCTGCCGCCAACGCGGTCGTCCGGCCGTCCGCCGACGCCGAGCTCTCCCCGCAGGCCCGCGCCGAGCGCGACCGTGCCACCGCAGCATCCGCCGACGCCCCTCCGACCCCGCCGCCTGCACTGCCGGACGCCACCGGCACCAACCCGAAGGACTCCGCACGATGACCGGGATCATCTCGTCGGACGGTGAGAAGCGTCTCGTGCTCCTGACGGGGCGCGCGCACCCCGACCTGGCCACCAACGTCGCCACCCACCTGGGCATCGACCTGCTGCCGACCACCACCTACGAGTTCGCCAACGGGGAGATCTACACCCGCTTCGGGGAGTCCGTGCGCGGTGCCGACACGTTCGTGCTGCAGTCGCACTCGTCGCCGATCAACACGTGGATCATGGAGCAGCTGCTCATGGTCGACGCCCTCAAGCGCGCCTCCGCCAAGACGATCACGGTCGTCGCGCCGTTCTACGGGTACGCCCGGCAGGACAAGAAGCACCGTGGACGCGAGCCGATCTCCGCGCGGCTCATGGCTGACCTGTTCAAGACGGCCGGTGCGGACCGCCTGATGAGCGTCGACCTGCACGCCGCGCAGATCCAGGGCTTCTTCGACGGACCGGTCGACCACCTCTGGGCGATGCCGATCCTCACCGAGTACGTGCGCAGCCGCGTCGACACCTCCAACGTCACGGTCGTCTCGCCCGACGCGGGCCGCATCCGCGTCGCCGAGCAGTGGGCCGCGAAGCTGGGCGGCGGACCGCTGGCGTTCGTGCACAAGACGCGGGACATCCGCAGCCCCAACAAGACGGTCGCCAACCGCGTCGTCGGTGACGTCGAGGGGCGCAGCTGCGTGCTCGTCGACGACCTCATCGACACCGCCGGCACCATCGCCGGCGCCGTGCGTGTCCTGCTGGAGGCCGGCGCCAAGGACGTCATCGTCGCCGCGACGCACGGTGTCCTGTCCGACCCCGCCGTGGACCGCCTGCAGAACTGCGGCGCCCGCGAGGTCGTCATCACGGACACGCTGCCCATCGCCGAGGACCGTCGCTTCCCGCAGCTCACCGTGCTCTCGATCGCGCCGCTCATCGCGCGGGCCATCCGCGAGGTGTTCGACGACGGATCGGTGACGTCGCTCTTCGACGGCCAGGCCTGAGAAACCGTGGACGGTCGCGACGAGGACGTCCGTCGTCGCGGACCGCGCGGCGGCGTGACGGTCACCGGTGCCGGTGAGGCCGAGGCCGTGCCGGACACGGCGATCGCCGACCTCGGCGCCGAGGCCCGGGGGGTGGACGCCGAGCGTGCTCTCGCCGAGGCGGGGCTGTGCCTCGACCGGATGCGTGCGGTCCTGCGCGACGCCGGAGTCGACGACCTCGCGCTGCGGACCACGCAGTCGAGCACGTGGACGGACGGCTCCGCGACCGGCTCGTCGCGCGTCGTGGCCCGGCTCGGTCTGCAGGTGACGCTGCGCGACGTCGCGGTGGCCGGGGACGTCGTGGGGGCTGCCGTCAGCGCCGGCGGTGAGCCGGCACGGATGGACGGCATCCGCCTGGAGATCAGCGACCCCACCGAGCCGCGTGCTCGGGCACGGGAGGCCGCGTGGGCGGACGCCGTCGCGCGCGCCACGCAGTGGGCCACGCTGGCCGGTCGCCGGCTGGGCGAGGTCCAGTGGGTCACCGAGGGCGGTGCCGACGCGTCGCCGCTGCGGATGGGGCGCGTGATGGGTGTGGCGAAGGCCATGTCCGTCCCCGTCGAGGCCGGTCAGCAGACCGTGTCCGCCGAGGTCACGGTGCGGTGGGCCTGGGCGCTCGACGCCGACGGCTCGTAGCGTCGGACTGCGGGTTGGGTTCCGCCCGCTCGCTCGGGTAGGCTCTCCAGGTTGCCTCGGCGAGGGACGAAGGACGGTCGACGAAGTTCCACGACCACCTGCGCTCCGTGATCGACTGGGCGAGCGCCTCCGCGTGCCCGTCCTGCGTCCCGCGTCGAGGCCACCACACCTGTCTTCATCGCGGCCTCGTGCCGCCATCGCCACAGCCATCACGTCGGCCCACTACGCCGACGCCAGCACTCTGGGAGTACACGTGTCCGAGATCAAGCTTGTCGCCACCACCCGCACGGAGTTCGGCAAGGGCGCCGCACGCCGTCTGCGTCGCGCGGACCAGATCCCTGCCGTCCTGTACGGGCACGGCTCGGACCCGCTGCACGTCGCCCTGCCGGGCCACGCGACGATGCTCGCCGTGAAGCAGGCCAACGCCCTGTTCTCCGTCGAGCTCGACGGCAAGACCACGCTGGCGATCACCAAGGACGTCCAGCGTGACGTCGTGAAGAACACCATCGAGCACGTCGACCTGCTCATCGTCACCAAGGGCGAGAAGGTCTCCGTCGACGTCCAGGTCACCGTGGTCGGCGAGTCCTACCCCGGCACGATCCACGTCTTCGAGACGCAGACGCTGTCGCTCGAGGTCGAGGCCACGCACATCCCGACCGAGGTCGAGGTCTCCATCGAGGGCCTGCACGGCGGCTCGTCCATCACCGCCGGCGAGATCACGCTGCCCGAGGGTGCCACCCTGCTCAGCGACCCCGACCTCACCGTCATCGCGATCAGCGTGCCGCACGCCTCTGCCGAGGACGTCGCCGCCGAGGCCGCCGCCGCCGAGCTCGCCGCGTCGCAGTCGGCCGCGTCCGCCGCCGCAGCGGAGGCCTGAGCCGGAGCGCAGCTCGGGGTGAGGGTCGCGGAGCGGCACTCGCCGTGAGCGCAGCGCAGGCTCGGGCCGACCACGGGCGCGAGGCCTGAGCCTCCCACCGGCTCGAGGCCTGAGCCTCAGCAGCACCCACGACGCCCGGTACCGTTCCTGACGGTGCCGGGCGTCGTCGTCCCCGCACCTTTCCCGCAGGAGGAGATCCCCGATGAGCGACGGACCCTGGCTGGTCGTCGGCCTCGGCAACCCTGGCCCGCAGTACGCCGGCAACCGCCACAACGTCGGCCAGATGGTGCTGGACGAGCTGGCGCGCCGCACGGGGTCGACGTTCGGCGCCCGGTCGTCGGGGCTGCTCTCCCGCCGGCCCCAGGCGGCGGTCGCCGAGGCGCGTCTCGGGGTGCTCCCGGGGGGCGCTCCGGGCCCGCGGGTGGTGCTGGCCAAGCCGACGACGTACATGAACGTCTCGGGCGGTCCGGTGGCGGCGCTGGCGAAGTACTACGACGTGCCGCCGGAGCGGACGGTGCTGGTGCACGACGAGCTCGACATCCCGTTCGCGGACGTCCGGCTCAAGCGTGGTGGCGGCGAGGGTGGTCACAACGGCCTGCGGGACACCACGAAGGCGCTGGGCACCAAGGAGTACGTGCGGGTGCGCGTCGGCGTCGGGCGCCCGCCCGGTCGGATGGACCCGGCGGACTTCGTGCTGCGCGACTTCGCGAAGGTGGAGCTCAAGGACCTGCCGTGGCTGGTGGACGCGGCTGCGGACGCGGTCGAGCTGGTGGTCACCCAGGGCCTCGAGGCGGCACAGCTGAAGTTCCACACCAAGGCCTGACACGACGACGCCGGGGCGGCCGTGCTCGCCCCGGCGTCGTCGGTACGGCGTCAGCCCTTCTGGACCGCCGCGACGCTGCCGTCCGTGAACACGTTCCGGGCGGCGGCGACCTTGGTGGTCGTCGGGGAGATGATCGCGCAGTTGTAGTGCTTGGTGTCGCGGCCGAAGACGTTGTCGGTGATGACGACGCCGACGAACGGCCCGCGACCCTTCTCGGCGAGGTTGATGGTGCAGCCGCCGCCGTCGGCCCAGTTGTTCACGACCTGCACGTCGGACACGATCCCGGCGTCCTGCGTGAACTGGATGCCGCTGTTGGTGGCGCCCTCGATGGTGTTGCCGACGATCCGGATGTTCGATCCCTGCTGGATCTGGATGCTGTCGTCGTGACTGGCGCCACCGCCCTGCAGCGGGTCGTTCGCGTAGTGCACGTTGTCGTGCAGCCACGACGACTCGATGGTCACGTTGCCGCCGGTGAGGTGGAACGTGTCGATGACGTGGTGGATGTTCGAGCGCTGCACCGTGATGTTGAAGCCACGGACGCCGTCGATGTAGGGCGACGGGCTCTCGGCGTAGAGCTCGCTGTCCTGGATGGTGACGCTCGCGCCGGCCGAGTTCGACGTGACGAGCGCGCGCTGGATCGTCGTGGCGTAGCCGCGGATGCGGCTGTTCTTGATGACCACGTCGGGGGCGGCGATCTTGACGAACCCGTAGATGTCGAGCGAGTCGATGACCGCACCGGGCGTGCTGATGGTCAGGTCGCCGTCGTGCCGGGTCAGCGCGACGCCTGCGGGGACGCCGGTGTTGCTGCTCCCCGGCTTGGCACCACCCGGTGCGGGAGCCGGTGCCCCCGCCGCCGGCGGGACCGGTGCGACGGTCGGAGCCGCGGTCGGCTTCGGCGTCGGCTTCGGTGTCGGGGTCGGCGTGGGGGTCGCCGTGACGGTCGGCGTCGGCGTCGGCGTGGGGGTCGGGGTGGGTGTCGGCTTCGGCGTGGCGGTCGGGGTCGCGGTCGCGGTGGGAGTCGACGTCGGTGTCGGCCCGGCAGTGGCGGCGACGGAACCGATGACGTAGCCGACGATCTCGGGCGTGATCCGCACGCTCGCCTGCGTGCTCGACAGGGTGATCGTGTCCATACCCGCGCCCCCGAGGGGGACCAGTGCCTGGTTGCGTGCGGTGGCGTCGGGCGACGCGACGAGGAACGAGGTCGTCCGGCACGAGGCGCTGGCGGTGCTGCCCGGGCAGGCGGCGACGCTGGTCGGCTGCCAGGCGCCGGTTCCCCGCAGGCCGAGCAGGACGGCGGTCGCGTTGTCCGGGACGGACGGCAGCGTCAGCTTCGCGGTGGAGCCGGACTTCACGACGCTGGTGGGCAGGGTCTGGGGCGTGGTGAGCGGCTGGAGCCGGCCGCCACGTTCCTGCGCGGACCGGGCGACGTAGTACCCGTCGACGTCCACGCTCAGGCGGTGGCTGCCCTGCTGGTTGAAGAGCCGGACCTGGTTGCCGGCGCCGAGCTTGACGACGACGGACGCCTGCCGGGCACGTGCGGGCAGCGTGTTGAGCACGGAGGTCGAGGCGCAGGCGGTGGTGGACTGGCCGGCGGGGCACACGGCGACGTAGGAGGCCGCGGTGCTGGCCCGCGACGTGACGCGCAGCGCGACGGCGGTCGCTCCCGCAGGCGCGTCGGCCAGGGTGAGCACCCGCGAGCTGCGGCCGTCCACCGCCAGGTCGTTGGCGACCCGGCGCGGGTCGACCGGAACGTAGAGCGAGTCGTTCGCGGCGGGCCCCGCCGTGGCGGCGGCCGAGTCGACCGTCCAGCCGTGCAGGTCCACGAACGCCCGGACCGGGCTCGTGGTGTGCAGCGTGACCTTGCGGCTGGCGGAGGTGACGGGGACGGTCACGCTGACGGAGCCCGGCTCGCCGCCCGGGACGACGAGCTGCGGGTGCGCGACGCAGGCGGCGGACGCGCTGGCGCCCTGGCAGACCGAGACGGATGTCGTCCTCGTGCTGCGGGAGGCGGTGACCTGCAGGGTCACGGCGGTCGCCCCGCTGGGTGCGGAGGACAGGTCGAGCGTGTGGTCCTTCTGGGACGTGAGGTCAGTCCCGGACAGGACCCGCTGCGGGTCGACGGGCCGGTACGTCGTGGTGGGCACGGACGACGCCGGCGCCACGATGGTGACGACGAGACCGACGGCCAGTGCCGCGACTGCTGCGAGAGCGGGGGCTGAGCGGCGTACTGCCGTCGAGCGGGCCGCCGTCGTTGAGGTGTGTCGCGGAGCCGATGAACGGCGCTTCACGGCATGTCGTCCTCGCAAGGGCGTCTCCAGAGTCAGGCGTCCACGGTGTCAGGCGTGCTGTCGATGCGGCGCTGTGAGTTGGTGGGGTCTGTCGGTGTTTGTCGCCCGGTGTCGGGGTGCGCCCACCATAGGCGAATGCTCCATCTGGGGGAACGCGCGCCTCTCGGACGACCGTCCTGATCGCCTTAACCATTTCGTGACCTGCGGGAACGCGAGGTGGCTCGGGTCTCAGCATGCGAGATTCCTTCACCCGTTCGGCCCATCGGAGACGCCGAAACCCGCCCCCGGGACGAGCCGGGGGCGGGTTTCTGTGCTGGTCGAGGGCTCAGCTGCCCTTGCGGACGCTGGCCACCACGCCGTCGGTGTAGAAGTTCGCCGACGTGCTCAGGACGGTGGTCGTGGGCGAGATGATCGCGCAGTTGGCCACCTTGGTGGTGCGGCCGAAGGTGTTGTTGGTGATCTTCACGCCCTGGAAGGGGCCCTTGCCCTTCTCGGCGAGGTTCACGGTGCACCCGCCGCCGTCGGCCCAGTTC
>NZ_JBFULY010000018.1:0-92155 GCF_054049655.1 Cellulomonas sp. P5_C5
TGGTGGAGGTGCCCACCAGGGTGGTGCCGCGGTAGACGTCGTAGCCGGTGACGGCCACGTTGTCGGTGGACGCGGTCCAGGACAGCGGGACCGACGTCGTGGTGGTGGTGCCGGCCGTCAGACCCGTCGGAGCCGAGGGCGCCGTCGTGTCGGTCGGGTTGGTGCCGCCGCCCTGGATGACCGGGTAGGCGTTCGCGACGAGCGTCTTGAACTGGGCCTCGAACCACTGGCCGGCCAGCGGGGCGCCCGGCGTGGCGCCGGTCAGCTGGTTGGACAGCTTGGGCGACACGAAGGTCGGGTCGCACATGCGGTCGAACCGCTTGCCCTKGTCGTTCTCGATCTCGCTGGACGCACCGTCGGACTCACCCGGGGGCTTGATCCAGACGAACGCGTCGAGGTGCGAGGCCGTGTAGCCCGAGGGCGTGGCCTGGGGGAGCTCCCCGATGCCGGCTCCGAGCGGGTTGCACCACGCGCCGCGGTGGACGCGCTTGTCCACCTTGGACTCGTTCACGTAGGTGTTGTGGTTGGTGCTGGTCGACGTGGCCGTCGGACGGTTCGGCCCGCCCCAGCCGTTGCGCGAGGTGTCGATGAGCATGCCGATCGAGGACGGGAAGCCGGCCGCGACGAGCAGGCGGTGCATGTGCGCCGTGAAGTCGGTCTCGTCGAAGTCGAAGTTCCACTCGTAGAACGAGCTCGACCGGATCGGCGTGCCACCGACGGAGATCGAGGAGTCCGGCAGGTACGGCTCGACGAGCGGGGTGGAGTTGGCCACGTCGCTCACGAAGCCGTCGATCGACGCGAACCCGGCGGTCGTGGACTTCGCGACGTCGGCGAACAGGGTGGCGGAGGGACCGGCGTTGCTGTCCCAGCCGAGCCAGCCCGAGTGGCCGATGTCGATGTAGTTGTAGACGTTCGGGATGGCGTGCAGCTTGTCGAGCGCGTACTTCACACCGGCCTTGTAGTACGGCGCGGCCTGCTGGCAGGCGGCCTCGGAGATGTTCGTCACCAGGTTCGGCAGCGAGTCGGGCTCGATCGTCGCGACGATGCGGAGGTCCTGGTACTTCGAGTCGGACAGGAGCGCCGCGATGGCGTCGATGTACTCGGTCTTGTACCGCGCCAGACCGGCGTCGGTGGCGGGGAGCTCACCGTTCGACGCGAGGGCATAGCAGTCACGACCGGGCAGGTCGTAGATGACGATGTTGAAGACGATCGGGCCGGAGCCCTTCTGGGCAACCGCGTTGTCCAGGTGGAACTTCAGGCCGTTGCCGTCGGCGTTGCCGGTGATGGCGCTGATGCGGTCCATCCAGACGGCTGTCGGCTGCTTGGCCACCGTCCGCATCTTCGCGGCCAGGGTGGCGTCTCCGGCGCGCGTGGCAGCGCTCTCAACCGCTGCCGCGTACGTGGGATTCACGTACTGCGTCGCGCCGGCGTAGGGGTTGTCGACGTGCGCCTCGGCCGCGCTCGCGCTCGTCGTGATGCACAGGGGGGCTGCGAGCAGCGCCATCGCTGCCGCTGCGGTGGTGACCGCGCGCAGGCGCTGCCTCACCGCTTTCTTGCCGTGTGTGGACACGTAGTCCTCCGGGTGTCGTTCGGCGTGCCCGGTCGGCCGTCCCGTCCGGGCGCATGTCGGCCGGGAAAGTCCACGGCGACTGGACGTAGATCACCATGCGGACTTTCCGGACGGCACGGGGCGAATCGTTTAGGTTCCCCCCGTTACCAAAATGTGACACAGATGAGAGCGTTCTCATCTTGAACGAGGACCCGTGCTTCCACGCACCGCGAGCCCGCCGATCTGGAGCTCTCGCCGTGCCCGCAGGTCGCCGTCGAGCACCGCCAGGACGGCCTCGCCGGTGGCGGTCCCGAGCTCGCGCTGAGCCGACGGGAGGGTCGTGATCGACGGTGTCGCGAGCCGGCACAGCGCCGAGTCCGAGCCGGCGATGACGGACAGGTCCCACGGCACCGCGAGGCCGGTGCGGCGCGCGACGTCGAGCGCCGCGACGGCCATCTGGTCCGAGTCGTAGACGATGGCGGTGGGCGCGCGGCCTCCGGTCAGCAACCGCCTGGTCGCCACCGCGGCCTCCTCGGCGGTCCCGCCCGTGGCCTCGTGGACGAGCACGCCGTTCGCTGCATCCAGCAACCCGGTGAGGGCTGCGAACCGCTCCCGGGTGCGCACCAGCTCCTTCGGGCCGCTCACCAGAGCGACGTGCCGGTGCCCCAGCTCGAGCAGGTACCGGCCGACGCGCACGAACGCCTCGGCGTCGTCCAGCGTGACCGAGGCGAGGTCCACGTCGCTCTGACCTGCACTGACGATCACCGCCGGCGCACGCAGCCGGCGCAGCGCATCGATCCGCGGGTCCTCCGCGAGCACGTCCGTGACCACCATGACGTCGAACCGGCGCTCGGCCCACCACTCGCCGTACAGGGTGACTGCGGCCTCCGGTCCGTCGACGAGCTGGAGCACCAGAGCGAGGTTGCGGGTGGCCAGCACCTCCTGCAGCGAGATGACGAACTCGAGCACGCCGGTGGCCTGGGCCACGGGTCCGGCGGCACCGCGGTCGAACACGAGACCGATCGCACGGGGCCCCGTGCGCATCGACCTGGCGGCCGCGCTGGGGCGCCACCCGAACTCGTCCGCGACGCGCAGGACGCGTTCGCGGGTCGCGGCGGAGACGCCCGGTCGACCGTTGAGCGCGTACGACACCACGGCGATCGAGACGCCCGCGGCGCGTGCCACGTCGGTGATCGTCGGGCGCCGTGCCGGCGGCGGTGCAGGGGCATGGGAAGGGGCGGGGGAGGACGGCCCGGACGACGGCGTCGAAGGCGACGCGGAAGAGCCGGGTACTCCGGAGTCATATGCAGGTGTGACCACGATCACCTAGTGTGTCGCCCGATGCGGGTGAAATGCATCATCTCGGCTCCGACGACGTGGGCGAGGGATGTGGGGTCATGGGAACAGTGCGGCGTGGACCGGTCTCACCGACGGCGAGGCGGACGATCGGTGTCCTCTCGCCGGTGGTCGGCGGGTTCTACTTTGGGGCCCTGATCGCTGGGGTGGCACGAGCGGCGCGGGCAGCGGGGCACCGCGTGGTCGCGGTGCAGACGTACCCGGCAGGGCTCGACAGGGAGCGGTACCCGGAGGAGTCGATCCTCGACGCGCCCGTGGCGCTGGGTGCCGTCGACGGGCTCGTCGTGGTCGGCAAGGCGCTGCGCAGCGACCGGCTGGCCTCCGTGCAGCAGTGGGGACTGCCCCTCGTGCTCGTCAGCGAGGAGCCGCAGTCCAGCGACGACGCGGTCGTCCTGCCCGACAACGTCGGAGGCGTGCGCGCCGCCGTCGAGCACCTGCTCGGGCACGGGCACACGGCGATCGGCTTCGTCGGCTGCCTGACACAGCGGGACATGCGGGAGCGGTTCGCCGCCTATCGCGCGACGCTCGCCGACCACGGGATCGAGCCACCGGACTCGTGGATCTACGAGTCGTCGGACAACCACGAGCAGGGGGGCGCGGACGCCGCTGCCCGGATGCTCGCGGCCGGATCGCCGACGACGGCGGTGATCGCGGCGACGGACCGGAACGCGATCGGCTTCCAGCGTGCGCTGCGGACCGCCGGCCTCGTGCTCCCGCGGGACCAGGCGGTCATCGGCTTCGACCACGCCGACTCCGGCGCTCGCGTGACGCCCCGGCTCTCCACGGTCGACGCCCACTACGACCGCGTCGGTGAGACGGCAGTGTCCCTGCTGCTGTCCCGGATGCGCGGCGAGGACGTCCCCGGCGGCGAGTACCGCGCGCCGTCCACGCTCGTCCTGCGCGAGTCCTGCGGGTGCACCGAGTCCGCCCGGTCGGCGCCGGCGGCAGGGTCGGGTGCGGGAAGCCGAAGCGGCTACCAGGTGCTGCGCGCCCTCGCGGGCACCGCGTTCGTCGGCCCGTCGGGTGTCGGTGGGGCCCGTCGCACAGGAGTCGCTCCGCGCGAGACCTGGTGGCACGCCGTCGTGGAGCCCATCGAGACAGCGGCGGAGCGCGGGTCGGTGCCCAGCACGGCCACCCTGGCACGGCTCGCCGACGTCACGTCGGCGATGCAGCCGCACCCCGAGGCGCTCGAACAGCTGGTCCTCTGCCTGCGCGGCGTGGAGGCAGACGTGGTGGAAGCGCTCTCGCGTCCCGAGCACGAAAATGCCGTCCGGCGGTCCGTCACCGAGGTCCTCCTCGCGCTGACCAAGGGGTGCACCCGCGCCATGCTGGCCCGCAGCGGCCAGCTCGAACGCACGATCGTCGACCAGTACGAGGTCGACATGGACCTCCTGCGAGGCGACGGCGCGAGCCCTCGGGCACTGGGCTGGCTCCCGCGCGGCGTCCGGGGGCACGCCTGCCTCGGGCTGTGGCTCGGCGCGGACCGCGGGCCGGGGGACCGCGAGATGGAGGTCGTCGGCGTGCACGACACGTCCGGCACCCTGTCGCGACTGGTCGGCGTACGGACGACTGCCAGCCAGTTCCCTCCTGCGGCGCTGACGCGCGCAGGCACGGTCGGCACCAACGAGCTCACGTTCGTGGTCCCCGTGACCTTCGGGGGCAGCGACTGGGGCCTGCTCGCCATCGACGGCACGGTGGAGACGCGGGCCACCAGCGCCCGGGACCGGTTCAACCACTGGGCAGCCCTGCTCGCGGTCGCGCTCGACCAGGAGCGGCTGCTCGCCAACCTGCGCGAGCAGCGCCGCGCGCTGGAGCAGGCAGCCGCGCGGGAACGGTCCCTGGCGGACACGGTGCGGGCGAGCGAGGAGCGCTACGCCCTCGCGTCGATGGCGGCGCACGACGGGACGTGGGACTGGGACGTCTCGGCCGGCACGGTGTACTACTCGCCACGCTGGAAGCAGACCCTGGGCTACGACGACGACGTCATCGGCGACTCGCCGGGGGAGTGGCTCGAGCGGGTGCACCCGGCCGACCGCGACGAGCTGTCGGCGTCGATCGCGTCGCAGCTCGCCGGTGCCGGTTCCCCGCTCGAGCTCGAGCACCGCGTCCGGACCTCGTCCGGCGACTACCGGTGGATGCTGTGCCGTGCGGTCACCGTGCTGGACGACGCAGGCTGTCCGGCGCGCCTCGTCGGTGCGCTGGTGGACGTGACGGAGCGCAAGGAGCAGGAGATCGCTCTGCAGCGCGACGCCCTGCGGGACCCGGAGACGGGCCTGGTCAACCGGCTGCTCTTCCTCGACCGGCTCGGTGCAGCGGTGCTGCGGACCCGACGGTCGCCCGGGTACGACTGCGCTCTCGCCCTCGTCCGGGTCGTCGACGGCCCCTCCATCCCGACGCAGGGACGGCTCGAGTCGGACGGAGACGCGCGGCTCGACCTGCACCGCGAGCTGGTCCGCCGCCTGCGTCGGCCGCTGCGCGAGGGGGACACGCCCGCGCGCATCGCGGAGGACGACTTCGTGGTGCTGCTGGACGACGTCGGTCCCGGCGGGGTGCCCGCCCGGCTCTCCCTCCTGCTCGACCAGCTGCGCCAGGAGCTCGGGTCGCGGCTCGCCATCGGCGTGCTCGGCAGCATCCGCGGCTTCCGGGACGTGGGCGAGGTGCTCCGCGAGGCGGACATCACCCTGCTGCGCGGCGCCTCCCGGCAGGGGCGGTCCGGGTCGGTCCTGCGCTGACAGCACGACGACGCCCCTGCCTCCCGGTGACGGGAGACAGGGGCGTCGTGGTGCTGGATCAGCTGCGGCCGCGAGCCGGGCCGTGCGCCGGGCGCGAGGCACCGTGACCCGGGCGGGGGCCCTGGTCGAGGCGGATGCGCAGCGGCCGACCGGCGACGCGCGTGCGGGCGAGGCGGTCGATCACGTCGGCGGAGAGGCCGGCCGGGATGTCGACGAGCGCGAAGCTCCCGAAGATGTCGATCTTGCCGACGTCCTTGCCGGTCAGGCCGCCCTCGCCGGTGAGCGCGCCCACCAGGGCGCCCGGCTGGAGGCCGTCACGGTGCCCGACAGCGACGCGCCACCGCGGCGAGCCGCCGGCGACGTGCGTGTCGGAACGGCGACGCTCGCCGCGCTCGGGCCGGTCGCCACGGTCGTTGCCGCGGTCGCTGCCACCGGTCAGGTGGGCGCGCGACAGCGCGTCGTCGAGGTCGTCGCCGTGCGTGACGGCCACGGGGCCCTCGTCGCCGACGGCCAGCGCGGTCACCACCGCGAGGAGCTCGAACGGGTCGACGTCCGGGTTCTGGGCGAGGTGCACCGCGATGGCCTCGCGGTACAGGTCCAGGCGGTCCAGCTCGGCGCGCGCTGCCGTGCGGGCCAGCAGGGTCTGCACCCGGTGCGCGGAGACCTCGGCGGGCGAGGGGATCTCGACCTGCAGGAGCGACTGTCGCGTCGTGCGCTCGATCTGGCGCAGGCGCGACTGCTCGGACGGCGTGACGAACGACAGCGCCTCACCCTCGCGCCCGGCCCGGCCCGTGCGGCCGATG
Source organism: Cellulomonas sp. P5_C5 (assembly GCF_054049655.1). NCBI lineage: Bacteria > Bacillati > Actinomycetota > Actinomycetes > Micrococcales > Cellulomonadaceae > Cellulomonas > Cellulomonas sp. P5_C5. Next base: position 6,441 of record NZ_JBFULY010000018.1, read on the forward strand.
CGGTGCACGTACGTCTCCGGCTCCCGCGGCACGTCGAAGTTGACGACGAGCCCGATGCGGTCGACGTCGAGGCCACGCGCGGCGACGTCGGTGGCGACGAGGACGTCGAGCGCCCCCGTGCGCAGGCGGTCGACGATCTTCTCCCGCTCGGTCTGGGCGACGTCCCCGGAGATGTACGCCGCGGAGATGCCGCGCTCGATCAGCGCGCTGCCGACCTCCTCGGCCGCACCACGCGTGCGGACGAACACGATCGCGGCGTCCGCGGGCGACACGGCGAGGACGCGCGCGAGCGCGCCGGTCTTGTGGCGGTGCGGGACGACGGCGTAGGTCTGCCGGACGCTCGTCACCGTGGACGCCTGACGCGAGACCGTGATCTCGACCGGGCGGTTGAGGTGCTGCTCGGCGACGCGGCGGATCTGCGGCGGCATCGTGGCGGAGAACAGGGCGACCTGGCGCTCACGCGGAGCCGCGGAGAGCACCTTGTCGACGTCCTCGGCGAAGCCCATGCGGAGCATCTCGTCGGCCTCGTCGAGCACGAGGAAGCGGACGTTGTCCATCTTCAGCGTGCGGCGGTCGAGGTGGTCGAGGACACGGCCGGGCGTCCCGACGACGACCTGCGCCCCGCGGGACAGCGCGCGCTGCTGCGGGAGGAACGGCGACCCGCCGTACACGGCGAGCACGTTCAGGCCGGGAAGGTGCGTCGCGAACGACTGGATGGCGTCCGCCACCTGCATCGCCAGCTCACGCGTCGGGGTCAGCACGACGGCCTGGACGGCGGGCAGGTCGTAGTCGATGGCGGCGAGCAGCGGCAGCCCGAACGCGGCGGTCTTGCCGGTGCCGGTCTGGGCGACACCGACGATGTCACGACCGCTCAGGAGCGCGGGGACGGCCTGCGACTGGATCGCGGACGGGACGGTGAAGCCGAGGTCCGAGATCGCGGCCTCGAGGGCCGGCGGCAGCCCGAGGTCGGCGAACGTGGCGTCGACGGGGAGGTCAGAGGGCAGGACAGAGCTCATGAAATGAGGGAACCGATCATCGCGGGGCGGAGCCCTGAACCGTGCACCGGGTCGGCKAACAGCGGGTCGCAGCCCCGGACCACCCAGCGGCAACCGCTCACGCGATGCCTAGACCACACGACGCGAGGCGGGCCCCGACCGGCTCAGCGGTGGTGGCGACGCCTCGAAAGGGGGACGCGACGAACTCCAGATTCGTGGAGGAGTCTACCGGTCGGACGTCCATGTCGGCAGGGTCGTGGCAGGTGACGTCGCGCACAACCTCACAGGCCGCGGCGGTGGCCCTCGATGGCGGGGCACGCATCCATCACGACGTCGAGCCCGGCCGCGCGCGCACGTTCGGCCGCCGCCTCGTCCACGACCCCGAGCTGGAGCCAGACGGCGCGGGCGCCCAACTCGACGGCCTGGTCGACCACGTCGCCGCACCGCGAGCTGTTCACGAAGACGTCGACCACGTCCACCGGGCCCGCCACGTCGCGGAGCAGCCGCACGCCGGCCACTCCGTGCACGGTCGGTGCCTGCGGGTGCACGGGCACGATCTCGTGCCCGAGCGACTGCACGTACGCGGCGACGCCGTAGGCGGCACGTGCGGTGTTGGTCGAGAGGCCGACGACCGCCCAGCGGCCAGGGACCGTCAGGAGGCGGGTGATGACATCGGGATCGTTGCGGTGCCCCATCGTCGAACTGTCGCACCACCCGCCCGCTGCCGCAGCCGTGAGCGTGCCGACGTCAGAGGAGCGTCCGGGGCCGCATAGGATCGACGCCGCCAGGACGGGACGGTGACGGGGGAGGCAGTGGCGAGCAACGACGTCGTCTCCACACGCGTGCTGACCGTCCCCAACGTCATCAGCCTCGTGCGGCTCCTCCTGGTCCCCGTGTTCGCGTGGCTGATCGTCATCGGGCAGGACGGCTGGGCCGTGGGCGTGCTCGCGGTCTCCGGTGCGAGCGACTGGCTGGACGGTGTGCTCGCGCGCCGGCTCGGTCAGGTCTCCCGGCTGGGCCAGCTGCTCGACCCGGCGGCCGACCGGCTCTTCATCATCGTGACGCTCGTCGCGCTGGCCTGGAGCGGTGTGGTGCCGTGGTGGCTGCTGGGGGTCCTCGTCCTGCGTGACGTCGTCCTCGCGGTGATGCTCGTCGTGCTGGCCAGGGCCGGCTACGCCCCGCTCCAGGTGCACCTCGCGGGCAAGGCCGGCACGTTCGCGCTGCTCTATGCGTTCCCGCTGCTCCTGCTCGCGCAGTGGGACTCGTGGGTCGGCGCCGTCGCCGGCGTCGTCGGCTGGGCCTGCGCGCTGTGGGGCGTCGCGCTGTACTGGTTCTCCGCCGCGGTGTACCTCACGCAGGCTCGTCACCTCCTGCGCGAGCCTGCGGACGCGGCATGACCGCGCGGCACGGGTCCGGCGACACCTCGCGGCACGGGTCCGGCGACGCCCAGCGCAGCCCGGACGCGTCGATGACGCTCCTGACCGAGGTCTACCGCCGTCCGCTCGACCCCGGCTACGCCGACGCGGCAGCCCGACGCGCCGCCGGGTCGGAGCCCCGGCGAACGCGGCGCTCGACCGCCGGCCTCGTGGCGCTGGCGATCGGTCTGGGTCTCGGCGCGACGGCGGCCACGATGGCGCTGCGTCAGCCCACGAGCTCCGTGGTGGAGGCGCGTGAGCTGCTGGAGTCCCAGATCGAGCAGCGCGGCTCGGAGGCGGACGCGATCCAGACCGACATCACCGCGATGACGGACGAGATCGGCACCCTCCAGGAGGAGCTGCTCGGCGACGAGGGCCAGCCCGCGCGTGACCAGATCGCCGCCGACGCGGTCGAGGCCGGGGTGATGCCCGTGACCGGGCGCGGTCTGCGCCTGGTCCTCACCGACGCACCGTCCGAGGACCCCGATCTCGTCGACCAGTCGTCGCGGGTGCTGGACGTCGACCTGCAGGTCGTCGTGAACGGACTGTGGGCGGCCGGAGCCGAGGCCGTCGCCGTGAACGGGCAACGACTCACCGCGCGGACCGCCATCCGGAGCGCCGGCGACGCGGTGCTCGTCGACCTGGTCCCGCTCAGCAGCCCGTACACCGTGGACGCCGTCGGCGACGCCGCCGAGATGCAGACGGAGCTGGCGCGTGCCAGCGCGGGACAGCACATGGCGAGGCTGCGCACGGAATGGGGCATCGGCGTCCAGATGTCGTCGCAGAGCAAGCTCGAGCTGCCGGGCACGGGTCTCGTCACCATGTACGCGGCGCGGGTGCCCGCGTCGATCGTGACTCCTGTACCCGAACCGGACGCGGTGGAGGGTGCGCCGGACGAGGCCGGTATGGCAGGGTCTGCTGGTCCGACACGGAGGGACGGCACGTGATCGCAGTCATCGGCCTGGTGATCGGGGTCGTCGGAGGCCTGCTCCTGCAGCCCACGGTGCCCCTGGAGCTCCAGCCCTACCTCCCGATCGCCGTGGTTGCGGCCCTCGACGCCCTGTTCGGCGGGTTGCGCGCCATGCTCGACGGGATCTTCGACGACCGCGTCTTCCTGATCTCCTTCCTGTCCAACGTCGTCGTCGCCGCGTTGATCGTGTTCCTCGGCGACCAGCTCGGCGTTGGCACGCAGCTGTCGACCGCCGTCGTCGTCGTGCTCGGCATCCGGATCTTCTCCAACGCCGCGTCGATCCGCCGTCATCTGTTCAAGGCGTGACCGTGCAGCCACAGGACGGTCTCGACGCGCAGGACCCCCGCCGGCCCGCAAAGGAGCAGAACTCTCTGCCCCCGGTCGTGCCGGAGGAGCCGGAACCGAACTCCCTGCCCCCGGTCGTGCCGGAGGAGCCGGAGCAGAACTCCCTGCCCCCGGTCGTGCCGGAGGAGCCGGAGCAGAACTCGCTGCCTCCCGTCGTGCCCGACAAGCCGGAGCCGAACTCCTTGCCTCCCGTCGTCCCCGACGCGCCCGAGGCGAGCTCCTTGCCCCCGGTCGTGCCGGACGACGACGAGCTCCAGCCGGGTCCGGGGCCTTCGGCGGCGTCGAACGAGGCGGAGCCCGCCGAGCCGGTCTCCCCGCCGGCGGCGGTGCTGGACGAGCCGGAGCCTGACTCGCCCCTCGTCGTCCCGCACGACCTCGGCAAGGACGAGTCCGTGCCGACGTCGACCGCGTCCGAGCCAGCCCCTCGTCCGCAGGACGTCCGGGTGTTCGTCCCGCCCGAGGGCGCACCGGACGTGCCCGATGTGCCTGAGACCGCGGAGAGCGATGCCCCCGTCGCCGAGCCCGCTGCCGCGCAGCCGCGGAGTGGCTGGGCGGTGCTCGGCCGCGCGCTCGCGCCGCGGGCCACCCGCGCGCAGATCGTGGCCGGCGTCCTGTGCGCGGTGCTCGGGTTCGCCCTGGTCGCGCAGGTCCGGCAGTCGGGCGAGACGAGCCTTGCCGGGATGCGGCAGGGCGACCTCGTCCGGATCCTCGACGAGACCACGAACCGAGGGGACACCCTGGCGCGGGAGGCTGCCGACCTCGCGCGCGAGCGGGACGAGCTGCTCTCCGGCTCGGACCGTCGCCAGGCAGCGCTGGACGCCCTGCGGCGCAGCGCCGAGACGCAGGGGATCCTCGCGGGTCGGCTGCCGGCCGAGGGCCCCGGCGTGATCGTCACCCTCACGGAGTCCGACCGGCCCATCCGGCCGGTCACGATGCTCAACATGCTCGAGGAGATGCGCAACGCCGGCGCGGAGGCCATCCAGCTCAACGACCAGCGCATCACGGCGAGCAGCGCGTTCACGGGCGCGGGCGGCACGGTGATCCTCGACGGCGTGGAGCTGACGGCGCCGTACCGGTGGATCGCCATCGGCGACCCGGACAACATCGCTCCGGCGCTGCAGATCCCCGGCGGCGCGATGGCCCAGGTACGCACCAACGGCGGCAAGGGGACCGTGGACAGCCTGGACCTGGTCTCGGTCGACGCGGTGCGCATCGTGCCGGAGCCGGTCTACGCGACCCCGGTCCCTCCGCAGGGCGATTAGTCCCGATCTCGGCGGGTCGACCAGCGCGATCGCGTCCGGCGCGAGCGTGGGACGTGCTGCGCCGACCCGCTCGGTCCGCATAGGGTGTGCCTGACCCCGAGGAACGCCGGTGGTCGACGTGATGAACGGGCCCGGGAGGTGGCATGAGCGGCGAGGACCCGCAGGTCGGGCGTCCAGCCTACGGACCCGACACGACGATGAGCTTCGGAGCGATCGAGCCGGTCGAGATCGAGGCATCAGCGCCTGTCGGACTGACGCCGGACGAGGTCGCTGCGGTGCACGCGCTCCCGCCGACGTCTGCCCTCCTGGTGATGCAGCGCGGACCAAGCGCCGGGGCACGGTTCCTCCTCGACGCCGAGCGGACCGTGGCAGGCCGATCCACCGGGGCCGACATCTTCCTCGACGACGTCACGGTGTCGCGCAAGCACGCGGAGTTCGTCCGTGAGGGGACGACGTTCGCGGTGCGGGACATCGGGTCGCTGAACGGCACGTACGTCAACCGCTCCCGCATCGACCAGTCGGTGCTGCGGTCCGGCGACGAGGTGCAGATCGGCAAGTACCGCATGACGTTCCACCCCAGCCCGCACCGCGACGCGGCCGGCGCGTGACCGGCCGGTCACGGACGCTCGGCCCGAGGGGAGCTGCCTCGTGACGAGCGCTCGCGCGCAGCGCGTCGAGGTCACGGAGGTGGCCGCTCCGGACGGCGCGCACGAGCCGTGGCCCCGCGGCATCTCCCGCCGGGCGTCGATGCGGATCTCCGACGTCCTGGCGTCGTTGCAGATCGAGTTCCCGGCCGTCACGACGTCCAAGCTCCGGTTCCTCGAGGAGCAGGGGCTCGTCGAGCCGGTGCGTACCGCGGCCGGGTACCGGCAGTACTCGCCGGCTGACATCGAGCGTCTGCGGTTCGTGCTGCGCCAGCAGCGTGACCGCTACATGCCGTTGAAGGTCATCGGCGAGCGTCTGGCCGCCCTCGACGCGGGCGAGGAGGACGAGCCCGCCCCCCGGGCGCGCCTCGCGACACGTGACGGGGTCCGCGAGGTCGCCGGGACGAGCTGGACCATCGACGTGCTCGCGCGTGAGGCCGGGGTGGAGGTGGGCTTCGTCGACGAGCTCGTCACCGCGGGCGTGCTGCGGGCGCATCGCTCCGGGTCGTTCGACCTGTGGGCGCGGGAGATCGTCGTGGCCGCCGCAGCGCTGGCCGAGCACGGCATCGACGCGCGGCACCTGCGGCAGTTCCGGACGGCGGCCGACCGCCAGGCGGACCTGGTCGAGCAGGTCGTCGCGCCGTGGCGTGGTCAGCGCAGTGCGTCATCGCGTGCGCGGGCGAGCACGTTGGCGGCCGAGGTGGGCGAGCTGTGCACGCAGATGCACACCGCTCTCGTGCGTGCGGCCGTGGCTGACCTGACCCCGTAGCGGGGCACGCCCACAGTTCGCGAGCCGCTGGGGGGCGCCGGATCGGCGTCCGCGTCGTAGCGTGGGCAGCATGGGAGAGGACGCGGAGCTGGTCCCGGTCGAGATCGTCGGCGTGCGCCAGCACCTGGCCGACGAGGAGATCGTCGTGCTCCTGCTCGACCCGGACTCCGAGCTCCTCGTCCCGATCCTCATCGGCCCCAACGAGGCGAGCGCCATCGCCTCCGCCCAGGCCGGGATCGTGCCGCCGCGGCCCATGACCCACGACCTGCTGCGCGACGTGCTGATCGCCACCGGCTCCGGACTGAGCCGGGTGGAGATCACCCGGCTCGAGGACGGCGTGTTCCACGCCGAGTTGGTGCTGCGGACCGGGCCGCGCGTGGACTCGCGGGCCTCGGACGCCATCGCGATGGCCCTGCGGTTCGGGTGCCCAGTCCTGTGCTCGGCCGAGGTCGTGGCGGTGGCTGGCGTGGAGGTGCGGACCACCACGTCGGAGCAGGACCTCGAGCGGTTCCGGCGCTTCCTCGACGTGGTCACCCCGGAGGACTTCACCACGGGGGTGGAGCCTGACGACCAGGGCGGCACCGAGGGGAGATGATGGGCTCGCGACGGTTGCTCGCGGGCATTCGGGTGACGGACGAGCGCAAACCTTCGTGTTCAGGTCGAAGGTGAGACTCGCCCGTCGCGACACGCCCGTGGGCGTCATGGCGTCTGCACCCCCACGGGCCTAGTCTGACAAGCAGCCGGGGGAGATGTCCGCCGACCGGCGTGCGACGAGTGGAGGATTCGTGACCAGCAACGAGAGCGCCGAGAGCGTCAGCGGGGCAGTGCCGCAGCGCGCTCAGGGCATGCTGTTCGACGACGACCTCCCCGACCTCGACACGGCKACCGGTTACCGCGGACCCACCGCGTGCCGGGCCGCCGGGATCACCTACCGCCAGCTGGACTACTGGGCCCGCACCGGTCTGGTCGAGCCCTCGATCCGCCCCGCCACCGGCTCGGGCACGCAGCGGCTGTACAGCTTCCGGGACATCCTCGTCCTGAAGGTGGTCAAGCGACTGCTCGACACGGGCGTCTCGCTGCAGCAGATCCGCACGGCCGTGAGCCACCTGCGCGAGCGCGGGGTCGACGACCTCGCCCAGATCACCCTGATGTCCGACGGCGCGAGCGTCTACGAGTGCACGTCCGCGGACGAGGTCATCGATCTCGTCCAGGGCGGCCAGGGCGTCTTCGGCATCGCGGTCGGCCGGGTCTGGCGGGAGGTCGAGGGCACCCTCGCCGCTCTGCCGACCGAGCGGGCCGACGAGGAGGAGGAGCTCGTCATCCAGCCGTCGGCGCACGACGAGCTGGCGCTGCGTCGGCAGGCGCGGACCGCCGGCTGACACCTGCACATCTCGAGAGCGGCTGCCCGTCKGGGTGGCCGCTCTTCGTGCGTCAGTGCCGCGGTGCGCGCAGTGCCCGGTCGAGCAGCGCGTCGAACGTGCGCGCCAGCTCGGCGGCCGCGGCGCCCGGCCAGGCATGCACCGGCTGGGCCGCGCCCTGTGCCTGCTGGAGCGCTGCGMGTTCGGGCACCGGGGGAGTGAGGACCAGGGGACCGTAGAGGGTCTGCAGCTCCTMGAGCCGGAACGCCTGCTCGATCGAGCGCGAGCGGACCCGGTTGACGACGATGCCGAGCGGTTGCAGCGCGGGCGCCGGGCCGCGACGGAGCTCGTCGATGGTGCGCATCGCGCGGCCGACCGCCATGACCGCGAACAGGCCCGGCTCCGTGACGACGAGCGCCCGGTCGCAGGCCGCCAGGCCCGTGCGCGTGAGCCCTCCGAGGGACGGCGGGCAGTCGATGATCACGAGGTCGTACCCGTGCACCCACGACAGCGCGTACCGCAGGCGGTCGACGTCKGTGCCATCCAGGCGGTCGTGCACGGCGGACCGTTCCGAGCCGGCGAGCACGTCGAGGCCGTCGTCGGCCCACGAGGACAGCACCGTCGCGGCGCTCATCGTCGACTCGCCCGGCTCGTCGAGGACCGACGCCACGTCGCCGACCTGCGGCCGTGCTCCGAGCGCCATGGTGCTGTCGCCCTGGGGGTCGAGATCGATGACCAGCGTGCGCAGCCCGCGCTCGAGGGCCGCCGACGCCAGACCGAGGGTGATCGACGTCTTGCCCACGCCACCCTTGAGACTGCACACCCCGAGCACCAGCACGTGCGCAACCGTATCCGGGCGACGCGTCGGGAGCGAAACGCCGCGCGCGTTCGCCCTGGTCAGGACAGACTGCTGGGATGAGCATCCGCCTGACGCGCTGGGGACACGCCTGCATCCGACTCGACCGTGGCGCCGACCGCCTGGTCATCGACCCCGGGGTCTTCTCGGACCTCCCGGCCGCGCTCGACGGGGTGGGTGCGGTCCTCGTCACGCACGAGCACCCCGACCACGTCGCCGTCGAGCCCCTCGCTGAGGCCGTCCAGGGTGGCGTGCAGGTGTGGGCGCCGCAGTCGGTCGTCGACGCGCTCGTCGAGGCGGGCGCTCCGGAGGACCGCGTCCGCCCGGTCCAGGCGGGTGAGACGTTCTTTGCCGGAGGCTTCGACGTGGCGACTCTGGGGGAGTGGCACGCCCTGGTCCACCAGGACGTGCCGCGCATCCACAACGTGGGCTACCTCGTCGAGGGCGTGCTCCATCCGGGCGACGCGTACGTCGACCCCGCGGGCGCCCAGGTCGACGTGCTGTGCACGCCGCTCGGAGCGCCGTGGCTGAAGCTGGGCGAGGTCGTCGACTACGTGCGCTCGGTTGCTCCGGGCCGGGTCGTGGTCGTCCATGACGCCCTGCTGAGCGCCATCGGGCAGGGCATGGCGATCGGGCTGCTCGGTCGGCTGGGCGGTGCTGGTGACCCGATCGCGCTCGATCCGGGCGAGGGCATCGACCTCTGAGGCCGCTCGGCTGTCGCAGCACCCGCACCGCCCGTACGGTGGTCGCGTCGGAAGGGAGACCGCAGTGACGGAGTCCGTGGGGCACGAGGTGCCCGAGCTCGAGTACGACGAGACAGTTCCGCCCCGGCCGGAGGAGGAGATCGCCGACGCCGCGCGCGCCGTCCCTGATCCCGCCGGCCACGGCGGCGCACCAGCGGCCGGGCCGACGGCGCGCGACGAGCCCTGAGAGCCCTTTCGTCCGACGTGAGGCATCCTGTGACCGTGCTTGTCCAACAGGTGGTGGAGAACGACTGGCGGCTTGTCCAGGATGTCCGGTTGCGCGCGCTGCGCGAGGACCCGAACGTGTTCGGCGCGTCCCTGACCAGGGAGGAACGGTTCGTCGAGTCGCACTGGCGGATGCGCATCCGGACGACGACCACGTGGGTCGCGGTGGACGACGACGGCGTCGGCCGTGGGATCGTCACGATGATGCAGGAGCCCGGCTCGCCGGTGGACGACCGGCACATCGTCGCCCTCTGGGTGGCGCCGGAGTCGCGCCGACATGGCGTCGGCTGGGCGCTGCTTGACGCCGTGCGCCAGGCGGCCGTCACGCAGGATGCCCGGACCGTGTCGCTCTGGCTGCTGGACGGGAACCACGCCGCGGGGGACCTGTTCGTGCGGGCGGGCTTCACGCGCACCGGGGAGCGGCAGGTCGTCCCACGCGACCAGTCCCAGACCGAGGAGCGGTACGTCCTGACCCTGCGCAACGCCGCGTCAGCCTGACCCTGCGCAACGCCGCGTCAGCCTGATCGACGGAGCCGCCTCGCACGGACATGGCTGGGCAAGCGCGGCCGCGCTCCAGTTGTCATAATGCGAAGCCCGGGTGCGGCAGCCGGCGTGGGGAGTCGTGGGCTGCTCCACACGAATAGGCTGCGCCTGACTTCGCCCCGCGGCCGGTCAGTGCCTCGGGCGGCCTCACCGTGGACCCACGGTGGCGTCGCCGCGGGATCGCGACACTGCCAACGGGTGTCCGGACGACCCGGATCATCCGGCGCGCGCCGTTCGCCTGTCGTCAACGCCAGAATCTCGCGTCGATCGACGTGCACCGGGCCTAGAGCTTCGTCGAGGTCTCGCGGGCCGAGTCCCTTCACACCGCACGGTTCAGCGGAGGCACGAGTGTCCCGCTGCGGGCACCCGCGCCGGTCGAGCACGGCGAACCGTGGCACGACCCCTTCTGAGCGTGGAAACCGTGGCTTTGCGCACATAGGCGGCACTATGCGAGAAACATCAGTACCTCTCATCGCGATGCCTGGCGGTGCCCGAACCTGATCTCTGGGACTTCCCTGTGTCGGCAGGCAACATCCCCCGCCTCGACATCGCTGCGGAACACGACGAGCGGGTCGGGACGTCGTCGTCCATCGACATCGCCTGCCGTGACCGGACCGTCGGTCCCGGCCGCCCACAGGTCGGCGCACGACACTATGCGCGCAACTGCGGCGCGGCTCCGCGCGTCACCCGCGGAGCCGACCTACCGTGCGCTGCATGGGTGTGCCGCTGAGCGAGGTAGTCGACCAGTTCCTCATCGACCGCGCGACCCTGACGCGTCGCGGCCTGACCGAGAGCTCACGGGAGAACTATCGACGCGACATCGTCGTGTGGGCCACCGTCATCGCCCGCCAGGCGGGACGTGTCAGCGACACGCCCACCGCGGACGACCCGGCTCCGCTGGAGGTCGTGCTCGTCGACGACCTGACCGAGACCCAGATCAAGAACGCGTACCGCGTGATCCGGCTCCAGGAAGCGGTGAGCACCACGCAGCGCCGGGTCGGCACCTTGCGGCTGCTGTGCCACTGGCTCCAGCTCGAAGGCCACCTGGGCGTCGATCCCACGCTGCGCATCGAGGCGCCCGAGCGGCCGGTGCGCCTGCCGGCCGGCTGGAACGACGACGAGCTCGAGCGGCTCGCCGAGGCGGTGTGGGAGGAGCGCAAGGCGCACGCGCGTCGCTGGCCGGCCCTCGAGCAGGCGACGTTCGCGCTCCTGTCCACCACCGGCGTCCGCGCCGCCGAGCTCTGCGCAGTCACCGAGCAGTCGCTGCGGCGCGACTCGGGCGGCGAGGTCGTCATGTCGGTCATCGGGAAGGGCAACCGGCAGCGCATCGTCCCCGTGCCACCGGAGGCCATCACGTTCGTCGAGGCGTACCTGCAGGAGCGCACGGCACGGTTCGGCACGCTGCCCGCCGCCTCTCCCCTGCTCCGTCGGGCCGACGGGGTCCCGCTCACCCGCGGCGCCCTGCGGCACCTCGTCGACGGGTGGATCGCACGCTCCGGGGTTCCCAAGCAGGAGGGTGAGTCGGCGCACGGCTTCCGGCACACCTACGCGAAGGGGCTGATCCGCTCGGGCGTGCCGGCGCCCGCCGTCCAGGCGCTCCTCGGCCACGAGGACCTCAAGACCACCGGCATCTACGTGAAGGCCACTGCCGCGGACGTCCGCGACGCAGCCCTCCTCTCCCCCGCCCGCCAGGTGCTGCGAGCGCGCAGTCACTAGGGCGCACCTCCTAGCCGACCTCGAGCTCCAGCCACTCACAGGGTTCGCCAGTGGCCGCGGCGACCTGCGACGTGACCTGTGCCATCCAGACCTCTGCCCGCGGCATGTCGCCGTCGACCACAACCTGCCAGCCGATGTCCTCACCGGAGTACGAGACCTCGATCCCCTCGGCGCGGGCCCGGAAGTCACCTTCCCCGTCGATGGGCTCCGACGCCCAGCCCTTCGCCTGGAGAACCTCTGCCATCCGATCGGCACGGAACGCGGGCCAGCCATGATCGGCAACCGTACGAATCAGAAAATGACGCACACCCGAATCTTGGCAGGGCACAAGGAGACGCGCCTCAGTCGCACGGGACGTCGACACCCGGGTGGCCGTCCTGGAGATCGCGCGCATGGAGCTCGTCCCACAGGCCGTCTTCGGCGGACCCGATCACGCTCGTCTGTTCCCACCCGGCTGGATGCGCGCGCTGAAGGACGCCGTGGTGGGTGTCGAGATGCCCGGTGTGGACACCGTGGACGTCGCGTTCCGGATCGGCGGGCACATCCTGTCGTTCGAGGGTGACGCCGGCGTCCACCACGTGCGGTTCTCGGCGGTCCGGCAGCGGGTCACGGCGAACGTCGTCGTCCCGGACTCCGAGCTCGCAGAGCTGGGGACGGCTGCGCTGGTGCCGCACCTCGACGAGCTGTCGAGGGCGGTCGCTCAGCGCGTGGCGCCCGACCGTGTCGACGAGCTCGCCGGCGCGCTGGCTCGCGCCTTCCGCGAGGCACTTCCCTCGCCGGCGCCCTGACGCCAGCGACGGCRGCCGCTCGTCGGTGTGATCAGCCGACGGCCTTCTTCACCAGCTCCGCGATGCGCTTCTCGTCGGCGGCGGTCAGCGAGGCGAGGGCGAACGACGTGGGCCACATCGAGCCGTCGTCGAGGTTCGCGTCCTCGCTGAAGCCGAGCGTCGCGTAGCGCGTCTTGAACTTCGAGGCGGCCTGGAAGAAGACGACCACCTTGCCGTCCTTGGCGTAGGCGGGCTGGCCGTACCAGGTCTTGGGGGCGAGCTCCGGCGCCGTCTCGGTGACGAGGGCGTGGATCCGCTCGGCCATCGCACGGTCGGCGTCGCCCATCTCGGCGATCTTGGCGAGGAGGTCGGCCTCACCGCTCGCCGCCTTCGATCCACGGCGCGACTCCTTGGCGCGCTCCTTCATCGCGTCGCGCTCTTCCTCCGTGAATGCTCCGGCCTTCTTGCTCTCTGCCATGGTCAGATCCCTTCTCGTGGTCAGATCTCTGGTCAGGCGCTGACGTAGGCGGCGAGGTGCTCGCCGGTCAGCGTGGATCGGGCGGCGACGAGGTCGGCGGGTGTCCCCTCGAAGACGACCAGGCCGCCGTCGTGGCCCGCACCGGGTCCGAGGTCGATGATCCAGTCGGCATGAGCCATGACCGCCTGGTGGTGCTCGATCACGATGACCGACTTCCCCGCGTCGACCAGCCGGTCGAGCAGGCCGAGCAGGTTCTCGACGTCGGCGAGGTGCAGGCCGGTCGTGGGCTCGTCGAGCACGTAGACCATGCCCTTCTCCCCCATGTGCGTCGCCAGCTTGAGCCGCTGACGCTCCCCGCCCGACAGCGTCGGGAGCGGCTGACCGAGGCTGATGTAGCCGAGCCCCACGTCGACCATCCGTGCCAGGACGGCGTGCGCGGCGGGCGTGCGCCCCTCCCCCGTGCCGAAGAACTCCTCGGCCTCCGTGACGGACATGGCGAGCACCTCGCTGATGTCGCGACCGGCCAGGTGATAGTCCAGCACCGACGCCTGGAAGCGCTTTCCCTCGCACACCTCGCACACCGTCGCGACACCGCTCATCATCGCCAGGTCCGTGTAGATGACGCCCGCGCCGTTGCACGCCGGGCACGCGCCCTCGGAGTTGGCGCTGAACAGGGCAGGCTTCACGCCGTTCGCCTTGGCGAACGCCTTGCGGATCGGCTCGAGGAGCCCGGTGTACGTCGCCGGGTTGCTCCGGCGGGAGCCGCGGATGGCGCTCTGGTCGATGGACACGACGCCGTCGCCGGCCGGGATCGAGCCGTGCACCAACGAGCTCTTGCCGGACCCCGCGACGCCCGTGATGACAGCCAGGACCCCGAGCGGGATGTCGACGTCGACGCCGCGCAGGTTGTTGGCCGTCGCGCCGCGGATCTCGAGCGCGCCGGACGGTGAGCGGACGTCGGCCTTCACCGACGCGCGGTCGTCGAGGTGCTTGCCGGTCAGGGTCCCGCTGGTCCGCAGATCCTCGACCGTGCCCTCGAAGCAGACGGTGCCGCCGGCGGTGCCGGCACCCGGTCCCAGGTCGACGACGCGGTCCGCGATCGTGATCATCTCCGGCTTGTGCTCGACGACGAGCACGGTGTTGCCCTTGTCCCGCAGCTGCAGCAGGAGCTGGTTCATCCGCTGGATGTCGTGCGGGTGCAGGCCGATCGACGGCTCGTCGAAGACGTAGGTGACGTCCGTGAGGGACGACCCGAGGTGCCGGATCATCTTGGTCCGCTGCGCCTCTCCCCCGGAGAGCGTCCCCGACGACCGGTCGAGCGACAGGTAGCCCAGACCGATGTCCGTGAACGAGTCCAGCAGGAGCTGCAGCCCGGTCAGCAGCGGCGCGACGGACGGCTCGTCGAGCCCGCGCACCCAGTCGGCGACGTCACTGATCTGCATCGCGCAGACGTCCGCGATGCTCTTGCCCGCGATCGTGGACGAGCGGGCCTCCGTGCTGAGCCGCGTCCCGTCGCATTCCGGGCAGGTGGAGAAGGTCACGGCCCGCTCGACGAACGCACGGATGTGCGGCTGGAGCGCCTCGACGTCCTTGGCCAGATACGACTTCTGGAGGCGCAGGATCAACCCCTCGTAGGTGAGGTTGATGCCGTCGACCTGGATCTTGGTGGGCTCCTTGTAGAGCAGCGCGTCGAGCTCCCGCTTGGTGTACCTCGCGATCGGCTTGTCCGGGTCGAAGAAGCCACAGCCGCGGAAGATCCGGCCGTACCAGCCGTCCATGCTGTAGCCGGGGATCGTCAGCGCACCCTCGTTGAGCGACAGGCTCGCGTCGTAGAGCTGGGTCAGGTCGATGTCGTTGACCGAACCGCGCCCCTCGCACCGCGAGCACATGCCGCCGAGGACGCTGAAGCTGCGCCGCTCCTTGGTCTCCCGGCCCCCGCGCTCGATGGTGACCGCGCCGGCACCGCTGATCGAGGCGACGTTGAACGAGTACGCCTGCGGCGGTCCGATCTGCGGGGACCCGAGACGGCTGAACAGGATGCGCAGCATCGCGTTCGCGTCGGTCGCGGTGCCGACGGTGGAGCGCGGGTTGGCGCCCATCCGCTCCTGGTCGACGATGATCGCCGTCGTCAGGCCGTCCAGGACGTCGACGTCAGGACGCGCCAGCGTCGGCATGAAGCCCTGCACGAAGGCGCTGTACGTCTCGTTGATCATCCGCTGGGAGTCGGCGGCGATCGTGTCGAACACCAGCGAGCTCTTGCCCGAGCCGGAGACGCCCGTGAAGACGGTCAGCCGGCGCTTCGGGATCTCGACGCTGACGTCCTTGAGGTTGTTCTCCCGCGCTCCGTGCACGCGGATGAGGTCGTGGCGGTCGGCCGGGTGCGTGTCGGTGCTCATCGGTGCTCCATCGGGGAGGCAGAGCCGCGTCGCGGGCTCCGTCAGCAGCGTGTGGTCGATCTCACCAGCGCCGGCCTGGACGGCCGGCGCGAGCTCTCAGGTGAGCTCGTTGATCCGCAGGAGGTTGCCTGCCGGGTCCCGGAAGGCGCAGTCGCGGACACCATACGGCTGGTCGGTCGGCTCCTGGACGACCTCCGCGCCGCTGGACTCGAGCCGTGCGAAGACCCCGTCCAGGTCGTGGGTGGCCAGGGTGATGGCGGCGTAGCTGCCCTTCGCCATCATCTCGACGATCGTGCGGCGCTCGTCGTCGGTGAGACCCGGCTCGGCCGCCGGCGGGTGCAGCACGATCGCCGGGGCCGACGGGTCCGCGGGGCCGACCGTGATCCAGCGCAGGCCGTTGTAGCCGACGTCGTTGCGGACCTCGAAACCCAGGGCGTCCCGGTAGAACGCGAGGGCGGCGTCGGGGTCGTCGTGCGGGAGGAAGGCGTAGTGCAGGGCGATGTCCATGACCGTCACGCTAGGTGCGAGTCAGGCTCCGCGCTTCTCGATTCCTGACCGGTCTGGTCACCTGCTTGGCCACGCACGACGGCATCCCCTCGGTCACCCCCGCGTGGTCGCGCCGGTAGACGCTCGGCGGTACGCCGACCAGCTCGGTGAACCGGGTGCTGAACGTCCCCAGCGACGAGCAGCCGACGGCGAAGCAGACCTCGGTCACGCTCAGGTCGCCCCGGCGGAGCAGCGACATCGCACGCTCGATGCGGCGCGTCATGAGGTAGGCGTACGGGGACTCCCCGTAGGCACGGCGGAACTCGCGACTGAGGTGGCCGGCCGACATGTGCGCGCCCCGCGCGAGCGCCTCGACGTCGAGCGGCTGCGCGTACTCACGGTCGATCCGGTCCCGCACGCGGCGCAGGCGCGCGAGGTCGCTCAGGTGCTGGGTCGTCGCGGCAGTCGTGCTCACCTGCCCGATCGTGCCATGCCGGGTCGACGCCGTCAGCGCTGCGGAGCGTCCACCACCGGAACATCGGTGAGCCGGAACGCGGCCGCGCCGACGGAGATCCCCCCGAACGCCGCGATCTCCCGCGAGGCGACCTCGACGGCGACGGTCTCCGTGCCCGGGTCCGGCCAGACCACCGTGACCACGCCGGTGGCACCGGGCTCGAGCACCAGGCTGCGGTCCGTCAGTGGCTCTCGTCGGTCCGACTCGGCCGCACGCAGGTAGTCGACGGGGAAGAGCCGACTACGGCCGACGAGGAGGCTCACGTTCGTCGCCGCCTGCTGGAGGCTGGGGTCGAAGCTGCCCCTCGAGTCCCACGCACCCACGGCGAGGACGTCGCCCTTCAGCTGCCCCGTCCCGAGGTTCTCGAGCTCGAGCTCGCCCACGAGGTAGCGACCGTCGCGGCGCACCTCCGGCAGCCGGACCGAGAAGTGGTCCTCGCCGTCCTGGACGGTGACGCCATCGAGACCCGTCGCGGTGGGGCCCGTCGCCTCCGGGAGCTCGGAGGCGTCCGTGGGTGCGACGGGATCGACCTCGGCGTCGGCGGTCGGGACCAGCGTGACCTCGACGCGCCGGTTGAGGGACCGTGCCTCGTCGGAGGTGCCCTCGACAGCCGGCTCGCTCTCCCCCCGCCCGTCGACCGAGACCTCGAACGCCGACAGGTCGACCAGGCCGCCGAGCCGCTGTGCCACGCTCTGCGCCCGGCGCTGCGACAGGTCGAGGTTGTGGGCCTCGTCGGCCACGTCGTCCGTGTGCCCCACGACCGTGAGGCGGCCGCCGGCGTAGGCGGCGACCTGCGCACCCGCCGCAGCCAGTGCTGCCTCCGCCTCCGGTCCGAGGTCGGCGGAGTCGGTCGCGAACAGCACGTCGGAGGAGACGTCGACGGTCACCTCGGTCGCCGTCTGCCGGGCCCGCACCTGCCCGCCTACCTGCTCGGTGTACGTCTCGAGGTCGAGCACCGGCCGCTCGGCGACGGCATCCTCGGCGAGCTCGGACGGCGGGACGGAGAGGGTCCCGGCGGCCGAGGCGTCGACGAAGGGGACGTCGTCGAACCAGCCCGCGTGGGGAAGCAGCACGTCGACTGTGTCGGCGTCCGGGACGGCGAACGCGACGTAGATGATCTCGGTCCCCTCGCCCGCGGCTGCCTGGGCGGCGTCCGTCGCGGTGCCTTCCGGGCTCCCGTTCTTGCTCATCACGGGCCCGTCGGCGGCGGTGCGGGCCACCGCCAGGACCGTGCCGGCGTCGACGTCCACGAGCCGGACGCCGCTGGGCCCCGGGCTGCTGATGCTCTCGAAGACCTCCCAGAACGCCATCCGGAGCGCGGGCGGTTCGGTGGGCGCCGCAAGCCGGAGCACGGCGACGTCGTCGTGGACGGCGAGCGGACCGACCTCCAGGTCGACCGGTGTGCCGTCGAGCGTGACCGTTCGCACCACCGGCTCGACCTGGACCGCGGTCGCGCTCGAGGTCGACGTCGGCTCCGGAGTTGCTGGGTCCGCTCCGCCGCTCGTGCAGGCTGCCGAGGTCGCCGCGACGAGCAGCATCGTGAGCAGGGTTCGTGCGGTCGTCGTCATGGCCAGCTTCCGGTGGGTTCGACGGGCTGCGGCAGTGTGTCAGCCGGTCGACGTCTGGGCGCACGGGTATCGCCGATCGGTCGTATCGTTGAACCCTCAACCAACTGGAGGATTCGCATGCCGGACTACGGCCACGATCTCGTCCTCGGGACCTTCCTGACGCCGGCCGCCAAGAACCCCCAGCAGGTCGTCGCGCTCGCGCAGGGCACGGAGCGCGCCGGGCTGGACCTCGTCACGTTCCAGGACCACCCGTACCAACCGGCCTTCCTCGACACCTGGACCCTGCTCTCCTGGGTCGCCGCGTCGACCGACCGCATCCACGTCGCGGGCAACGTGCTCAACCTCCCGCTGCGTCCGCCCGCTGTTCTCGCGCGCGCGGCCGCGAGCCTGGACCTGCTCTCCGGCGGGCGGTTCGCGCTCGGGCTCGGCTCCGGGGCGTTCTGGGACGCGATCGTCGCGATGGGCTCCCCGCGCCTGACCCCCGGGCAGGGCGTGGACGCGCTGGACGAGGCCATCGACATCGTCCGCGGCATCTGGGACACGAACGAACGGTCCCCGCTGCGGGTCGGCGGGACCTACCACCGCGTCGACGGCGCCAAGCGCGGTCCGGCGCCGGCCCATGACATCCCGATCTGGCTCGGCGCCTACAAGCCGCGGATGCTCGGTCTCGTGGGGCGCAAGGCCGACGGCTGGCTGCCGAGCCTCGGCTACCTGAAGGACGGCGACCTGGCCGCCGGGAACGCCCGGATCGACGAGTCGGCGCAGGCGGCCGGGCGGGACCCGCGCGAGATCCGGCGCCTCCTGAACCTCGGCGCCGGGTCGTTCTCGGGGTCCGGGTTCCTCCAGGGGCCGCCCGAGCGGTGGGTCGAGGACCTGCTCCCCCTCGTCCTCGAGGACGGCATCTCGACGTTCATCCTCGGCAGCGACGACCCCGGGACCATCGCGCGGTTCGGCGAGGAGGTCGCGCCCGCCCTGCGGGACGCCGTCGCGGCGGCGCGCGCCTCGGCCGGGACCACGACGGGCACGGTCCGGCCCGCGGCCTCCCTTGCCCGGCGACGTGCGGGGATCGACTACGACGCTCTGCCCGCTTCGCTCGCCGCGACCGCCGTGGAGCCCGGCGACCGTGAGTACGCCCGCGTCCGGTCGTCGTACGTCTACGCCGGCTCCCCCGGCCTCGTCCTGCGACCGCGGGACGCCGAGGCGGTCCGTGACGCGCTCGCCTTCGCCCGAGCGCAGGACGTGCCGTTGGCGGTGCGGAGCGGCGGTCACGGGATCAGCGGCCGGTCCACGAACGACGGCGGCATCGTCATCGACCTCGGCGCGCTCGACAGCGTCGAGGTGCTCGACCGTGAGCAGCGTCTCGTGCGGCTGGGTGCGGGCGCGCGGTGGGGTGACGTCGCTGCTGCGCTGTCACCGCACGGGCTCGCGATCAGCTCCGGTGACTACGGGGACGTCGGCGTCGGCGGTCTGGTGACCGCGGGTGGTCAGGGCTTCCTGGGACGCTCGTACGGGCTCACGCTCGACCACGTGGTCGCCGCCGAGCTCGTCCTCGCGGACGGCCGTCTCGTGCGGACTGACGCGACGCACGAGCCCGACCTGCTGTGGGCCGTGCGGGGCGCCGGGGCGAACTTCGGCATCCTCACCGCCGTCGAGATCGAGGCGGCCGAGGTCGGCAACGTCGTGCACGCGACGATCATCTTCGACGCGACCGACACGGCATCCTTCGTCCAGGCGTGGGCGGACCTCGTGGAGTCCTCCCCGCGTGAGCTCACCAGCTTCCTCAGCCTGGTGCCGGCCCGCGGTCAGGACCCGGCGATCGGCTACACGATCGTCGTCTGGGCGAACGACGACACGGACGCCGCCGTCGTCGCGCTGGAGCGGTTCCTGGACCTGGCGCCCGTGCTCCAGCAGCAGGCTCAGCTGGTGCCGTACGCCGCCACGGTGACCGCGCACCACGGCGAGCACACCGGCGGTTCCGCGCCCGCCAGCCGGGGCGGGCTGATCGAGCACGTGACCCCGGAGCTCGCCGCGTTGCTCGGCGAGCTCCTCGCCGCCCGAGACGCCGACATGGTGCAGCTGCGGGCGGTCGGGGGCGCCGTCAACGACGTCGACCCGGCGGCGACCGCCTACGCGCACCGGACACAGAACTTCTCGCTCCTCGCGTCCGCCCGGGGCAGCCGCCGCGCGCAGGTCGACGCGTGGTGGCAGCGGCTCGCGCCGCACCTGCGCGGGGTCTACCTCAGCTTCGAGACCGACCAGTCCCCCGCCCGGATCGCCGAGGCCTTCCCGCCGGAGACGCTGGCTCGCATCGGCAGGCTCAAGGCCCTCTACGACCCTGGGCACGTGTTCGACGGGAACTTCGGGGTCGCTCCGACGCCGGCCGGTAGTGCCCGTGCCACGATGACGACATGAGCACCGACGACATCACCGACGTCATCGCGCGCGTCGAGCAGCAGGAGCACGACCTCGTGTTCAGCACGTTCACGAACGACGACGCGTGGCGCCTCGGCTGCCTGCTCGTCGAGCTGGCCCAGGAGCGGGACCTGCCGGTGACCGTCGACGTCCGCCGCGGCACGCAGCAGCTCTTCCACGCGGCACGCCCCGGGACCACGCCCGACAACGACAGCTGGGTCGAGCGCAAGGTCCGCGTCGTGGAGCGGTTCGGGGCGTCCTCGTACCTCGTCGGCCTGCGCGCCCAGGCCAAGGGCACCACGTTCGCCGCGCAGCACGACCTGCCGCTCCAGCAGTTCGCCGCGCACGGGGGCGCGTTCCCCGTGCGCGTCCGCGACGTCGGCATCGTGGGCGTGGTGACCGTCTCGGGCCTCCCGCAGGCCGACGACCACGCGCTCGTCGTCGAGGCCCTCGTCGCGCACCTCGCCTGAGCCGCCCACAGACCTCCCCGGCGCGGTGCTCGCGCACAGATCGTCGTACGTGACCACCATCGCCGCGGCGTGCGCCCGAGCCTGGCGGCATGACGGAGCACGGGTGGTTCGACGAGGACTGGGACGACGGCGACGAGGACGACCGGTGGGATCCCGACCCGGTGCCGGTCGGTGCCGACGGGCTCGCCCCTGACCTGCCCGGCCCACGGGGTGCAGCGCTGCGGTCGGGCAGCGACGCGCTCGCGGTCCTGCTCGACCTCGTCGGACCCGGGCGCGCCGGGGCACCGGCCCTCTGGTTCGTCCTGCTCGACGCCGAGGACCGGACCACTCCCGTGGTGCTGCCCGTCGTCGACGTCCCGACCCGCGCCGACCGTGCGGTCGCCCGCCGGCTCCTCGCCGTGCTCGGTGCGCTCCTGCGCGCCGACGAGCCCGGCGGGTCCGTGGTCGTCGGGCTCGTCCGCGCGGCGGGCGGCGACCTCGGCGCGTTCGAGGCGCAGTGGGTGCCCACCCTGCGGGACGCCGCCGACGACGCCKGGGTGCGCCTCTGGGCGGTCGTCGCGATCGGCGAGAGCCGGGCGCGCGTGCTCGAGTGGTGAGGGCGTGCCGGGTAGGCCCCGCGTCAGGCCGACGGGCCGGGTGCCGCCTCGTCGATCGCCGCGAGCTGCTCGAGGCTGGGCTCCCAGCCGATCGACGCGACGTTCGCACGCAGCTGCTCGGGCGTGCGGGCACCTGCGATGACGGTCGACACCGCGGGTTGCGCCGCCAACCCGCCGAGCGCCAGGGTCGGCAGGTCGATGCCCCACGCCGCGGCCAGCGACTCCAGCGCCTCGATGCGGTCGAAGTCGGCGCGCGCCAGCCGGTCCGGCATCCGGGTCAGCCGTGTCCCGTCGGGGGCGGCCTGGCCGCGGCGGTACTTGCCGGTGAGCAGGCCCGACGCCAGCGGAACGAACGGGATGAGCCCGACCCCGACCTGCTCGGCTGCCGGGACGAGCTCGGCCTCGGCACCGCGGTCCAGGAGGTTGTACCGGTTCTGCGCGGACACGAAGGGCGTCGCACCGGCCGTGCGCGCGCTCCAGTCCGCGTCCACCACCTGCCAGGCTGCGAAGTTCGAGGAGCCGATGTAGCGGACCTTGCCCTCGACCACGAGCTCGTGCAGGGCGGCCAGCGTCTCCTCGATGGGCGTCACCGGGTCCGGCGCGTGCATCTGGAGCAGGTCGACGTGATCGGTGCGCAGCCGGAGCAGGGAGCTCTCGACGGCCCGCCGCACGTAGCGCCGAGAACCCCGCACGCCCCAGTCGGGACCGTTCAGCCCTCCGGTGTCCAGGCCGAACTTGGTCGCGATCACCACGTCGTCACGGTGTCCTGCCAGAGCCGCGCCCAGCAGCTCCTCGCTCTGGCCCGGGACACCGCCGTACACGTCCGCGGTGTCGAAGAACGTGATGCCCGCGTCGAGCGCGGCCGCGACCAGCGCCGGGACCTCCTGCGACGGGAGCGTGGCACCGAACGTGTTGCACCCGAGCCCCGCGACGGAGACGACGAGGCCGCTGTCGCCGAGCTGTCGAAAAGACATCTCAGCGCCAGTGCGAGAGGCTGGTGGGACGGGAGGGGTCGAATTGCTCACCCGGGCAACCCTAAGCCTCTCCCCCGCGCACCAGGTGCATTCACGAGACCTTCACGTCCTCCTGGAACACTGGAGGGGCGCCCGCCGTTGACACCGGTGGAAGTTCTCACTCTCGACGGCCGTACAACGGCACGGAGGTTCCCCAGATGGCAAACCGGTCCCTGCGCGGCATGCGCATCGGGTCCCACAGCATGGAGACGGAAGATGGCGTCGAGTTCGCCCCCCGCCTCCAGGCTCACTACGACTGTCCCAACGGACACACCATCATCCTGCCGTTCTCGGTCGAGGCCGACGTGCCGGTGGTGTGGGAGTGCCGTTGCGGCGAGGAGGCGCTGCTCCGCGACGCGTCCAAGCCCGAGGTGAAGGCCGGCAAGCCGCCGCGCACCCACTGGGACATGCTGCTCGAGCGCCGCACCGTCGGCGAGCTCCAGGAGCTCCTCGACGAGCGACTGGACCTGCTCCGGTCGGGCAAGCTGCGCCGCAGCGCCTGACAGCGCTCAGCACTGAGCCCGCCGCGCACTCAGCACTGAGCCCGCCGCGCACTCAGCACTGAGCCCGCTGCGCACTCAGCACTGAGCCCGCTGCGCACTCAGCGCCCAGATCGACGGAACGCTCCCGCCACCCGGCGGGAGCGTTCTGCTATCCCCCACCGGGTGACGTTGAACAGCGCCTCGACGACGATGGCACGGCTCATCTTGCTCTGGCCGAGCTCCCGCTCGACGAACGTGATCGGGACCTCGACCACCCGCGCACCCGTGCGCACCGCACGCCAGGCCATGTCCACCTGGAAGCAGTAGCCCTGGGACGCGACGTCCTCCAGGCCCAGCCGACCGAGCAGCCCCGCGCGGTAGGCGCGGAAGCCGCCGGTCGCGTCGCGCAGCGGGATGCCGAGCACGATCCGCGTGTAGGTGTTCGCACCGCGAGAGAGCACGTGGCGGCTCACCGGCCAGTTGAGCACGCTCCCACCGGGCACCCACCGCGAGCCGAGCACGAGGTCGGCGTCCGTGAGCGCGGCCAGCAGCCGCGGGAGGTCCTCCGCCCGGTGGGACCCGTCGGCGTCCATCTCGACGACCACGTCGTACCCGCGCTCCAGCGCCCAGCCGAACCCCGCGACGTACGCGGTGCCCAGCCCGAGCTTGCCGGCACGGTGCAGGACGTGGACGCGCTGCCGTCCCTCGGCGGCCTCGGCCTCCGAGATCTTCTCCGCCAGCTCGCCGGTGCCGTCCGGTGAGCCGTCGTCGACGACGAGCACGTCGGCGTCGGGGACGTGGGTGCGTAGGCGGTCCAGTGCGCCGGGCAGGTTCTCGCGCTCGTCGTACGTCGGGACGACGACGAGCACACGCGACAGGGCCTCGGTCATACGGCTGTCTCGATCCGGTCGGCGCGGCGCACGCGGTACGCCCCGGCTGCACCGGCGAGCACCACGCACACCGCGAGGGCGTCGATGATCCATGCGGGCCACGAGCCCAGCCTCGTTGCGGGCGTCAGCGTGTCGCGCAGGGGAAGGGTAGCCACCATCTGCTCTGCGGTGAAGAGGCCTGTCTGCTGGGTGACCACCCCGTTGGGGTCGATGACGGCGCTGACGCCGACCGTCGAGATCTGCACGGTCGCCCGTCCGTGCTCGATCGCGCGGATCCGTGACATCGCCAGCTGCTGCGTGGACTCGTCGGACACGCCGAACGACGCGTTGTTGGTCTGGACCACGAGCACCTCGCCGCCGGCGCGGACCGCCTCCCGCACGATGCCGTCGTAGGCGACCTCGAAGCAGATGACGTCGCCGATCCCGACCGTCCGCCCGAGCCGCTCGGAGTCGAGCGGGATGTAGCCGGGCTCGGTGCCGGGAAGCATGTCCCTCGTCACCAGGTCCACGGCCGACGAGAACTGCCGCACGAACGAGCGGATGGGGATGTACTCCGCGAACGGCGCCGGGTGCTGCTTGGTGTACGTCGCGGTGACGCCCACACCGGGTTCCCAGAGGACCGCCGTGTTGTAGCGCCCGCCGCTCGGCGGGTACTCGACCGTCCCGACGAGCATGGGCGCGTCGACGGCCTGCGCTGCTCCGTCGATGAGCTCGGCCGCGCCCTGGTCTGCCTGCGGGTCGATGTCCGTCCCGTTCTCCGGCCACAGGACGATGTCGAGCTCGCCGGGCTCCACCTGGTCGAGCAGCGCGAGCGTGCCCGCGACGTGGTTGTCCAGGACGGCCTGCCGCTGCCCGAACGCGTCCAGTCCCGTGCCGGGCACGTTGCCCTGGACGGCGCCGACACGCAGGCTCCCGGTCTGCGCCTGGGTGTCGAGCGGGACCAGCATGCTCACCACGAGCACACCCCCGACCACGGCCGTCGCGGCGACGAGCCGGCCGATCTCCAGCCGGCGCGCGGCGAGCATGATCCGGGCGAGCAGGACGCCCACGGCGACCACCGCTCCGGTGAGCATCGGGGTCCCCGCCAGGGAGGCGAGCGCGGAGAGGGGTGAGTCGGCCTGCGAGAAGGCGAGCCGTCCCCATGGGAAGCCCCCGAACGGCCAGGCCGCGGCGAGCTCCTCGGTCGCGACGAACAGGATCGTGAAGACGACCACCTGGAGCCCGATGCTGCGCCAGACGGCGTTGCCACGCCGCGCCCAGCTCCACGCGGCGCCGAAGAGCGCGAAGAACCCCGCCTCGAGCGTGCTGAGCGCGAGCCACGGCACCAGCCCGACGGCCTCGTCGGCCCACGTGATCAGCAGAAGGAAGAACGTCAGTCCCCAGACGAGCCCGACCAGGGCGTTCCAGCGCGCGCTGTCCCGTCGCAGGGCGAGGTACAGGAGGGCGACGCCGAGGAAGGCCGTCCCCCACCAGCCGGGCTCCGGGAACGCGAGACGGGTCAGCAGGCCACCCGTGACGGCGAGGACCAGAGTCCACCAGCGGGCGGGTTCACGGGCGGGCACCACTGGAGGGTACGTCAGCCGACTGAGGGCCTGAGTCTGTGGACGGGAGGTGCGTCGGACGGGTCCGACCGACCGGCCCGCGTGTCCTTCGTACCGGTCGGCGTGCAGGCGCACGGACCGTTGTCTACTGAACACGCGGGCCCGGTCGGAGCCCTCCCCCAACCCTTGCCCTCACAGGCCCTCGACGGCGTCGTCGTAGGCATGTCGGCAACGGTGGATCTCCTGAGGAACCTACCGAGATCCGCACGAGTGTCAAGGTCGCGTCGGTGCAGGTGGGAGCCGTACGCGCAGGTCATCCGCGCACCATCGGTCCCGTCTGACCRGTTCGGCTCGGCGTGTCGCCGCGCGTGTCGGCAGATCCGGTCGAAGCGGGCGGATCCGGTCGGCGGCGGACGGCCGAGAATTCACCCGCTCGGCGCCGCCGTCGCGTCAGAGCGTGTCGTGCAGGATCACGCCGTCGCGGACCGTCCGCAGGCAGACCGGCTCCGGAGCGTCGGGGCCGAGGTCGGGCAGCAGCGGGATCCCCGCGCGTGCGTCCGTGCTCCAGGACGAGAACTGGCCCTCGGCGGCCTGCACCGTGAGGTTGTCCGCACGCCAGACCGCGAAGTGCGCCGGCGCACCGACGCGCAGCTCGCCGGCGCCCGTGTGGTCGAGCCCCGCGACGCGCCAGCCGCCCCGGGTGGACGCGCGGAACGCCGCCCGCGCGGAGATCCGCTGGTCGACGGCACGGTGCCGGACGGCTGCCCGGACGCCCGCCCAGGGGTCCACCGGTGTCACGGGCGAGTCGGACCCGAAGGCGAGCGGCACCCCGGCCGCAGCCAGGTCCGCGAGCGGGTTCAGCGCGGCGGCGCGCCCCGCGCCGAGCCGGGTGGCGTACATGCCGTCCGGGCCGCCCCACGCGGCGTCGAACGCCGGCTGCATGCTGAGCCGGACGCCGAGCAGGACGAGCGCGGCGAGCGTCGGGGCATCGACCATCTCGGCGTGCTCGAGCCGGTGCCCCATCCGCGCGATGGCGTCGGGACCCTCCACGTCGACCGCCGCGCGCAGCCCGAGCAGCAGCTCGTCCATCGCCCGGTCCCCGATGACGTGGAACCCACCCTGCACCCCGGCACGCGTCACCGCGGTGAGGTGGTTGCAGATCTGCTCGGCGGTCAGGTAGAGCACGCCCGAGCTGTCCGGCGCGTCCGTGTACGGCGAACGGACGGCGGCGGTGTGCGAGCCGAGCGAGCCGTCGATGTTGAGGTCCCCGCCGATTCCCGTCAGGCCCGGGATCGCCGCGAGGATCTCGCGCGCGTCGTCGACCGTGACGCACTGCTCGCCGCGGTAGGCGACGAGGTGCGGCAGCCCGCTGGTGGCGTCGGCCGTGAGCTCCAGCAGCTCGACCAGGCCGGCGCGGGTGTCGATGGACGGGGCGGAGTGCTCGTGCACGGACACGACGCCCCGCGCGGCAGCGTGCTCGAGGGCGCGCCGGTACAGGGCGGTCCGGTGCTCAGGGCTCACCTGGCGGGCGGCGTCGCGTGCCGCGTGGTGGGCGTCACGCTCGACCCGCCCGTCGTAGCTCCAGCCCGGCAGCCGGTCGAGGCCCGCCGCGTCCGACAGGGCGCTCGACACCACCGCGGAGTGCACGTCGACGCGTGCCAGGTAGACCGGCGCCCCGCCGGCCGCAGCGTCGAGCTCGTCGCGGGTGGGCGGCCGGCCCTCCGGCCAGCGCAGCTCGTCCCAGCCGAAGCCGAGCACCGGGGCGTCCGTGGTCCGCTCGCGCGCCGCCCGGTGCACCGCGTCGAGCGCGTCCGCGAGCGAGCGCACGCCGCCGTCCGGCGACAGGTCGATCGACTCCAGGGCGAGGCCCGTCTCCAGGACGTGCACGTGGGCGTCGACGAAGCCGGGTGCGACCAGGGCCCCGTCGAGGTCGACCACCTCGTCGGCGCGGGACACCATGCCGTCGGCGGTGTCGTCCGCGCCGAGCCACACGATCGTGCCGTCGTCCACCAGCAGTGCTTCGGCGAAGGGGTCGGCGGCGGAGTGCACCACGCCGTGCCGGTACAGGGTCGAGCTCACAGGGGCACACGATAGGGCAGGCCAGCCCGACAAAGCGTGCGGAACCGGACGGGCGCCCGGGTGAAGGCCGTCACGTCAGACGGAGGAGTACGCCACGACCCCGTGCCGCAGGGCGTCGACGGCCTGGCGCGCGGTGTCCCGCAGTCGCTGGTGAGGAGCCGCCTGGGAGACCTGGTCGAGCACGTCGATGACCTGCTTGCACCACCGCACGAAGTCGCCCGCCGAGAGCTCGCTGCCCTTGAGGACCGCGTCGAGGCTGCGTCCGGCGGCCCACCGGTGCACCGCCTCGACCAGGCCCGCGTCGAGCGGCTGGATGGTCTCCACCTTGTGCGCGGTCTCGAGGTCGTCCAGCTCCGACCAGGCGCGCACGCACCCGTCCAGCGCGACGCCCAGCCGGCTGTGCGGGCCACCGGGGATCCGCGGTTCGCCCTGGTCGTCGCGACGCGACCGGTACACGAGCGTCGAGACGGCCGCGGCGAGCCCGGGAGCGTCGAGCTCGTCGAACACGCCACGCCGGAGGCACTCGGCCAGGAGCAGGTCGTTCTCCGCGTAGAGCCGCCGCAGCCACCGGCCGTCGTCGGTGACCTCCAGCGCGGCGCGACCGGCGTCGTCGGTCGTCGTGGCCAGGTAGCCGAGCCGCAGCAGGATGTCGCAGATGCGGTCGAAGACCGCGGCGATGGAGCCGGTCCGGCCGGCGATGCGCGCGACGAGGGCGTCGTGCTCKCCCGCCAGACGCGCCCAGCGCTCGGCCCACCGCGCGTGCTCCTCGCGGTCGGGGCAGCTGTGGCACGGGTGCGCGCGCAGCCTGCGGCGCAGGGCGGCGATCTCCGCGTCGTCCTGCGCGGCCCGACGGCCGCCCTTCGGCCGGTCCTTGCGCGTGGGTCCAGTGCCGGTGCCGACGGAGG
Source organism: Cellulomonas sp. P5_C5 (assembly GCF_054049655.1). NCBI lineage: Bacteria > Bacillati > Actinomycetota > Actinomycetes > Micrococcales > Cellulomonadaceae > Cellulomonas > Cellulomonas sp. P5_C5. Next base: position 34,879 of record NZ_JBFULY010000018.1, read on the forward strand.
ACCGCAGGGCGGCGGCCAGGTCTCGACGCGCCGCGGGCACCCGAGCCGTGAAGCCCTTCGGGACCCGCAGGAAGCCCACCGTGCTCACCCCGGACCCGACGTCCGCGACGGTCAGCTTGCGCACCTGGCGGTCGACCGTGAGCACCGTCGGCTTCGGCCCGTCGAAACCGGCGGCGCCGCCCGGGTCGATGACGACCGCGTGCCCGCTGCGTCGACCGACCGGGATCTCGAGCACGTCACCGACCCGCAGGCCCTCCAGCGTGCGCGCGACCTCGGCCCGGCGGGCCGACGCCTCGGCCTTGGTCAGGTCCTTCTCGCGAGCCGTGATCTGCCGCCGCAGGTCCGCGTACTCCGCGAAGTCGCCCTGGTGGCACACCATCGCGCGGGCGTACCCCTCCAGGGCCTCTGCGTGCCCCTGTGCCTGCCGCGCGAGGCCGACGACGCCCCGGTCGGCCTGGAACTGCGCGAAGGACGTCTCCAGCACGTCTCGCGCCCGCTCGCGGCCCACCTGGGCGACCAGGTTGACGGCCATGTTGTAGGTCGGGCGGAAGCTCGACCGCAGCGGGTACAGCCGCTTGGACGCCAGCCCCGCCAGCTGCACCGGGTCCAGGCCGGGGTGGGCGACGACGACCGCGTGGCCCTCCGTGTCGATCCCGCGGCGCCCCGCTCGCCCGGTCAGCTGGGTGTACTCCCCCGGCGTGACGTCGACGTGGCTCGACCCGTCCCACTTGACCAGCTTCTCCATGACCACCGACCGCGCGGGCATGTTGATGCCGAGCGCGAGCGTCTCCGTGGCGAACACGACCTTGACCAGCCCGCGGGAGAAGAGGTCCTCGACGGTCTCCTTGAACAGCGGCAGCATCCCCGCGTGGTGCGCGGCGACGCCCCGCTGGAGCGCGTCGCTGAACTCCCAGTAGCCGAGCACGTCGAGGTCCTCGGGCGGCACCGCAGCGCAGCGCTCCTCCACGATGCGACGGATCTCGGAGACCTCCGCCGGCGTGGTCAGCCGCACGCCGGCGGCCAGGCACTGCTGCACGGCGCCCTGGCACCCGGCGCGAGAGAAGATGAAGACGATCGCGGGCAGCAGGCCGTCGCGGTCGAGGGCGTCGACGACCATGAACCGCGGCGTCGGCCGGCCTCCTCCGGGACGTCCGCCGCCGGGACGCGGGCGACCTCCACGATCGCGCGGACCGCGACGCGGCTGGCCCACCTCCTCGCGGTTGCTGCGGCGCAGCACGTGCGTCAGATCCGGGTTGATCGGCGGGTCGACGCCCGGCGCGGTGGGGTCCACGTGGCCGGCGTACAGGTCCAGCAGGTCCCCGTGTACAAGGACGTGCTGACCGAGCGGGACCGGGCGGTGCTCGCTGACCACCACCGTCGTGTCACCGCGCACGGTGGCCAGCCAGTCGCCGAACTCCTCCGCGTTCGACACGGTCGCGGACAGCGAGACCAGCTGCACGTCGTCGGTGAGGTGGATGATCACCTCTTCCCAGACCGGTCCGCGGAACCGGTCGGCGAGGTAGTGCACCTCGTCCATCACGACGAACCCGAGGCCCTGCAGGGTGCTCGACCCCGCGTAGAGCATGTTGCGCAGGACCTCGGTGGTCATGACGACCACCGGTGCGTCGCCGTTGATGGTGGTGTCACCGGTGAGCAGGCCGACCTGGTCCGCGCCGTACCGGCGGACCAGGTCCGAGTACTTCTGGTTGGACAGCGCCTTGATGGGGGTCGTGTAGAACGCCTTGCGGTTCGACGCGAGCGCGAGGTGCACCGCGAACTCGCCGACCACCGTCTTGCCCGCACCGGTCGGCGCCGCGACGAGCACGCCGCTGCCCCGCTCCAGCGCCTGGCAGGCGTCGATCTGGAACTCGTCCAGCGGGAACCCCAGCAGCTCGCGGAACTGCCCGAGCTCGCTGCGGTCCACCTCGGCCCGGCGCCGGGCCGCGGAGTAGCGCTCCGCCGGTGAGGGTTCGGCCGGCGGTGTGCTCACGCTCGGCGACGAGGACGGCGGGACGGATCTCCGGGAGCGGGATACCACCTGCACACCCTAGGCACACCACCCGACGACGTACGTCCGCGGCGCGCTCAGCAGAGGACGGACAGCGCTCCGGGATCGACCGTGACGCGCAGCGGGAGCGGGCCGATGCGCTCGCCGTCCGCGAACGCCACGGGCGGAACCGGTCCGAGGTCGGTGAGCGGCTCGATGAGCACGGACCGGCTGCGCAGGACCTCGACCGCGGGGTGGCCGACGTGCTTGCCCTGGTAGATGCCGGGAAAGATCTTGACGACCCCGGGCTTGGTGAACGGCCCGGCGACGACGACGTCGAGCAGGCCGTCGTCGATGACCGCGTCGGGCGCGATCTTCAGCCCACCGCCGATCCACGGGATGTTGGCGACGGCGACGAGCGTGCCCGCCGACTCCCACACCGAGCCGTCCAGCGTCACGCGGTAGCCGTAGGGGCGGAACCGGCCGAGCTCGGCGGCCAGCGCCCGCACGTAGCGGCCCGACCCCTTGGGCCAGGTCATCTCGTTCGCGCGTGCGTTGATCGCGGCGTCGAAGCCGCAGGACAGGACGCCGAGATACCACTCGTGCGCGGCGTGCACGGGCGACCCGACCCGGACGGCGTCCACGCGACGCGGGCCGTCGAGGAGCCCGTGCTCGATCGCTGCGACCGACGCCGGCGCATCGCCGCGCGGGAGCCCCAGGGTCCGCGCGATGTCGTTGCCCGTCCCCGCGGCCACGATGCCGAGCGGCAGGCCCGTGCCCGCGACGACGTTGACGCCGAGGTGCACCATCCCGTCGCCGCCGACCACGACGAGCGCGTCGAGACCCTGGACCGCCGCGGCGCGCGCCCGGTCCGTCGCCTGCGCCAGCGTGGACGCCGACAGGTCCTCGACCTTGTGACCCCGGGCCCGGAGGAGCTCGTGCACCTGGCGGCCGGCCTGCGTGCCGCGCCCCCTGCCCGCGGTGGGGTTGATGACGAGGCCGAGGTGGATCACGCGGTACCGGCCGCGGTGCCGGGATCCTCGGCCATCGTCCCGTCGAGGCGCGGCAGACCGGCGGCCACCCGACGGCGGTCGACCCGGCGGTCGTGCAGGACGCAGACACCGAGGGCCAGGAAGTAGAGCGCGCTCATCGGGATCGCGACGGCGAGCATGGTGATCGCGTCCGGCGTCGGCGTCACGACCGCGGCGAACACGAACGACAGCAGCACCGCCCACCGCCAGCCCTTGCGCCACGTGGCGGCGGTGCCGACCCCCGCGAAGTTGAGCGCGACCATGATGATCGGCAGCAGGAAGGCGATCCCGAACGCGAGCATGATGCGCATCACGAAGCCGAGGTACGTCTGGGCGTCGATGATGTTGGTCGCGCCCGTCGGCGTGAACTCGGTGAGGAGCCGCACGGCGTTCGGCAGCACCCACCACGCCATGAATGCGCCGGCGAGGAACAGGGGCACCGCGACGGCCACGAAGCCGATCGCGTAGCCCCGCTCCTTCCGCGTCAGGCCCGGCGTCACGAACGCCCAGAACTGGTACAGCCACCACGGGCTCGACAGGATGATGCCGAGGAAGAACGAGACCTTGACCTGCATGTCGAACGACGTGGCGATGCCCGCGAAGTTCAGCGTGATCAGGTCGTCACGCTCCGCGGCGACGAGCTCGATCGGGCGCTGGAGCGCCGTGAACACCGGGTCGTAGAGGAACCAGCCGATGACGGCACCGACCACGACACCGATCGCGGCGAGGAAGACACGTCGGCGGAGCTCGACCAGATGGGCACGCAGCGGCATCCGGCCGCCGGGTTCATCCCCGCGGCGAGCGTTCACGTGCGGGTCAGGCCTTCGGCGGGGCGTTGCCCTCGGACGGCGCCTCGACGGGCCGGACCGGGGTCACGTACCGGGGCTCGACCACCGGGGGAACCACGGGCGGCGCGCCGACAGGGGTCACACCGGCCGGCGCAGCCGGGGGCGACGTCGCGACCGGCGGGGCGGGCGGCTCGTCGTCACGCAGGTCCTTGACCTCGTGCTTGAAGATCTTCATCGACTGGCCGACGCTCTTGGCCAGGTCGGGCAGGCGCTTGGCGCCGAACAGCAGGACGACCACGAGCACCACGATGATCACGTGCCAGGCGCTGATGTTTCGCAACACGTCAGGTCCTCCGTCGGAATCTCGATGACCGGGTGATAGTACCCGCGTCACCTGGGGATGGAGTGCAGACGGCTACCGCCAGTAGGCCTGCCACCGGAGCCGGGTGGCCACGTGCCGCTCCTCGCGCACCGCGCGGCGCCCCGCGGCCGCCTCACGCAGCGCATCGAGCCGGGCACGCAGGACGGCGCGATCGGCGAACAGCGTGGGACCGGTGTCCCGGGTCCCCGCCGCGGCCTGGAGCTCATCGATGCGGTCGGCCAGCTGCGCCGTGACGTCGGCAGCGCGCGAGAGCTCGTGCAGGAGCGCGACGGCGGAGCGCCACAGGCTGCGGCCGAGCAGGAACGCCCCGCCGAGCGTCGCCAGGACGAGGAGGGTCCACACCGAGAACCAGAGCACCGTCAGATCATCTCCCCGTACGCGCGCAGGCCGGCACGTGCGGCCGCGGCGACCTCCCGCGCGATGCGCGCCGGCCGGATCTCGAGCACGTCGTCGGCCACCTGGAGGACCAGGTGACGCAGCCACGCGTGCTGCACCACGCGCACGTCGACCTCGAACGACCCGTCGTCGAGGTTGCGCACGGCATCCACCGGGATGGTCTCCGCGACCCACCGCGCGCGGCTGGACAGGTGGAGCGTGACCAGCTCGCCCTCGGCGCCCGGCGAGAACACGTCGGCGCCCGCCGGGACCTCGTGGTCCTCGGCGTCGGCGTCCAGGACCTCGGCGGACAGCACCCGGTCCACCCGGAACAGCCGCTCACCGTCCACGAGCAGGCACCACGCGAGCAGGTAGGACCGCTCGTCGTCGGTGACGAGGCGGACCGGGTCGACGTCGCGCTCCGTCGTCACGTCGGAGGCGTTGACGTAGCGCAGGTGCAGCCGGCGACCGTGCCGCAGCGCCGTCGCGACCGCCGCCGCGACGTCCGGGGCCGCATCGACCGACAGCTGCACGTCGACAGCCGCCGCGGCGTCACCCGTCGCGGCCGTCAGCTTGGCGAGCGCGGAGCGCAGGACCGCGGCCCGTTCCGGGTCCATCGCGTCGCCGAGCGCCGCGTCCACGGCACGCAGGGCCGCGACGAGGGCGACCGCCTCCCGCGCCCCGAGGCGCAGCGGGCGGGTCATCCCGCGCGACTCGGTGAGCCGCACGACGCCCTGCTCGTAGGAGGCGGCGTCGAAGTCGATGAGGTCGTGCGGGTAGTAGCCGGGCGTGCCCGTGACCCACAGCGTGTCGATGTCGTCCATGACCTGACGCGTGCTCACGCCGAACTGCTCGGCGATGGCCTCCACCGGCACCCCCTCGTGGCGGTCGAGGTAGGTGATCATGCCGAGCATCCGCAGGAGCCGGTCGCTGGCCCGCTCAGCCATCGGAACCCACCTCCCGGTCGAGCGTCGCGGCGGTGCGCAACAGGTGCAGGACGGACTGCCGCAGCCCGGCCGGGGCGAGCACGACGACCGCGTCGCCGTACCCCACCAGCTCCTCGGCGAGCTCCCACTCGGCTCGGAACGGCACGTGCACCAGGTCGCGCTGCGCGAGCAGGGGGTCGGCCGACCAGTCCTGTTCGTCCGGTGGAGGCGGCACGGCGCGTGCGCGGGGTGCACTGGCCCGCTCCGGCAGGATCGCGAGCGTGGCGATGCGCTCGGGCCCGGTCCCCCACGTCTGCAGGGCGTCCGCGAGCTCCTCGGTGGACGGGGCGGTGAACGAGCCCGGCTCGCCGACGGTCCGGACCGAGCCCTCCAGCCGGCTCAGCCGGAACGACCGGCTGGCACCACGGTCCCGGTCGCGGCCCACCAGCACCCAGCCGCCGCGGCGCGCGAGCAGCTTCCACGGCTCGACGGTGCGCTCGCGGACCTCGCCCGTGGTAGCGGCGCGGTACGTGAACCGGACGGCCTGACGCGCCTGCACGGCGTCGACGAGCGGCCCGAACGCGCCGCCGCCCGCCCGCACGCGCGGGGCGAGCCCCGCCACCAGGTCGGTCGACTCCGGTGCGTCGCCGACCGCCCGCAGCTTGGTGAGCGCCCGGGTGGTGTCGGCGCGGACCGCCTGGTCCTGCCACACCTGGGCGGCCATCGCGAGCACGCCCAGCTCGGCGGCCGTCAGCTCGAGCGGCGGGAGCGCGTACGCGTCCAGGTCGACCCGGTAGCCGATGTCGTCGCCGTGCCCCGCGTCCGTCACCGTGAGGATCGGGATGCCGAGGTCGCGCAGCGTGTCCTTGTCCCGCTCGAACATCCGCTCGAACGCGTCGTCGGACGGTGCCTCCTGGTACCCGGCGACGCTCGTGCGCACCTGCTCCTTCGTCATCCGGCCGGCCGTGTTGACCAGGGCGATGACGAGGTTGAGCAGGCGCTCGGCAGGGGCGATCTGAGCGGCCATCGAGGACCACCGTAGTGGCCGGTAGCGTGGGCGCGTGATCACGTGGCGTGCGGGTGTCGTGGTGTCGCTCGGGGCCACGTGGCCCGGCGCCGCCGAGGTGACGGTCGAGCTCGAGGCTCCCGTCGGCACCGCGACCGCAGGTGACACGGTTCGCGCGCTGGCGTTCCCGGCGCTGGTCGGGAGCCCGGAGATCGGGGACCGCGTCCTGCTGAACGTCTCCGCCCTGGCCCGCGGGCTGGGCACGGGCGGGTACGCGCTCGTGATCGCGCTGCCGGAACGCACCCCCCTCGACCCGCCCGCCGGGCCGGGGCACCTGGTGAAGGCGCGCTACACCCCGCTGCAGGCCATTGTCCTCGGCGTCGACGACCAGGAGTCGCCGCACCACGAGCTCCTGCGCGACGCCGACGACCTCGCCGGTCTGCCGGTCGTGGTCGCGGACCTGCACTCCGCGCTGCCCGCGATCGTCGCCGGCGCGCGGTTCGCCGCCGACCGCGCGGGTCGGCCGATGCCACGCGTCGCGTACGTGATGACCGACGGCGGTGCCCTGCCCGCGTGGTTCTCCCGCACGGTCGCCGGGCTGCGGTCCGCCGGCTGGATCGAGGCGTGCGTGACCACCGGGCAGTCGTTCGGCGGGGACCTCGAGGCGGTCACCGTGCACACGGGGCTGCTCGCGGCACGGCACGTCGTCGGCGCCGACCTCGTCGTCGTCGCGCAGGGTCCGGGCAACCTGGGGACCGGGACGCGCTGGGGCTTCTCGGGGGTGGCCGCCGGCGAGGCCGTCAATGCTGCCGGTGTGCTCGGCGGACGTCCTGTCGCCTCGCTGCGGGTGTCCGGCGCGGACCAGCGCGAACGCCACCTCGGCGTCTCGCACCACTCGCTGACGGCGTACGGCCGGGTCGCGCTCGCGCCCGCCGACGTCGTCGTCCCGCTGCTCGACGGGGAGCTCGGCGCACGGGTCCGCGAGCAGGCCGCGGCGCTGGCCCCGCGGCACCGGCTGGTCGAGGTCCCCGCAGGACCGGAGCTGCGCAGCGCGCTGACCGGCTCCCCCGTCCGCCTGTCCACCATGGGGCGCGGTCTCGACCAGGACCCGGAGGCGTTCCTCGCTGCCGCTGCCGCCGGGGTGCACGCCGTCGAGCTGTAGCGGGTCAGTCGTCCCGCGGCGTCGCCGTGTGCATCGCGACGAGGGTGGCCAGGCGGCGGGCCTCGGCGTCCGCGAACTCCCCGTCAGCCCGCTGGATGCCCATCACGGCGAGCGTGTCACCGTCGGACAGGTCGAGCTGGACCCACGGCCGGCCGGACCCGAACCGCACCGACACGATCTCGGCCCACTCGAGCCGGCGCGTGAACACGAGGTTCCGGACGGTGAGACCGTCGTCGTCGACCCTCGCCGTCACGGTCGCCTGCCGCCACAGGAACCAGACGATCAGGCCGCCGACCAGCACGAAGCCGACGCGGTCCCCGGTCGACAGGACGGACATGGCCAGGATGATCGCGACGGTCGACGCCACGACGAGGACGGCGAGGGCGATCGTGACCACCCGGGCGAACCGCGGCCGGAACGGTGCCGTGAGCTCGTCCACCGACGGACCGCTCAGAGCCGGCACGCGTGGATCGACGTCACGAGGATCGCGCGCGCACCGATGTCGTACAGGGAGTCCATGACCCGGTTGGTCTGGTCGCGCCGGACCATCGCCCGCACCGCGGCCCAGTCCCGGTTGTGCAGCGGCGAGACGGTCGGCGACTCCAGGCCGGGGGTGATCGCGACGGCCGCGTCGACCAGCCCGAGCGGCACGTCATAGTCCATGAGCACGTACTCGCGGGCGGTCAGCACGCCCTGGATGCGGCGCGTGAGCACGTCGAGCCCGGCCGGCTCGTCACCGTCGGCCCGCCGGACGAGGACCGCCTCGGAGCGCAGGATCGGGTCCGCGAAGATCTCCAGACCTGCCGCGCGCAGCGTGGTGCCCGTCTCGACGACGTCCGCGATCACGTCGGCCACACCGAGCTTGATGGCGGACTCGACGGCACCGTCCAGGCGCACGACCCCGGCCGGCTCGATGCCGAGGGAGCGCAGGTACGACCGGACGAGCACCGGGTACGACGTGGCGACGCGCCGGTCGCCGACCTGCTTGACGTCGGTCCACTCCCCCGCCGTCCCGGCGAACCGGAAGGTGGACCGGGCGAAGCCCAGCGGCAGGTGCTCGACCGCGGCGGACTCCGAGTCGAGCATCAGGTCGCGGCCGGTGATGCCGACGTCGACCGTCCCGGCGCCGACGTACACGGCGATGTCCCGCGGGCGCAGGAAGAAGAACTCGACGTCGTTGTCCGGGTCGGGCAGCACGAGCTCGCGCGAGTCCCGACGCTGCCGGTACCCGGCCTCCTTGAGCATCTCGACGGCGGGCTCTGACAGGGAGCCCTTGTTCGGGACGGCGATCCTCAGCACGGTCAGTCTCCTCAGAGGTGGGTGTAGACGTCGGCGAGCGTCAGCCCGCGCGCGATCATCAACACCTGGAGGTGGTACAGGAGCTGCGAGATCTCCTCGGCCGTCCGCTCGTCCGACTCGTACTCGGCGGCCATCCAGACCTCCGCAGCCTCCTCGACGACCTTCTTGCCGATGCCGTGCACGCCGGTGTCCAGCTCCGCGACGGTGCCGGAACCCGCCGGGCGGGTCACGGCCTTCTCCGAGAGCTCGGCGAACAGGGTGTCGAAGGTTTTCACGCGGAGACTCTAGACGCCGGGGAGCGCAGGGCGCGCAGCGCGACCACGGACAGTGCGCAGGGCGACCACGGTCGCGACCGCCGCCTCGGCCGCCTCGGTCCCCTTGTCCTCGTGCGACCCCTCGAGGCCGGCCCGGTCGAGGGCCTGCTCCTCGTTGTCGCAGGTGAGCACGCCGAACCCGACGGGCACACCCGTGCGGACGCCCACGTCGGTGAGCCCGAGGGTCGCGCCCTGGCACACGAAGTCGAAGTGGGGGGTGCCGCCGCGGATGACGACGCCGAGGGCGACGACCGCGTCGGCACCGTTCTCGGCGGCGACCTGCGCGGCGACCGGCAGCTCGAACGTGCCGGGGACGCGGACGATCGTGACGTCCTCGACGTGTGCCGCAGCGAGCGCGCGCTGCGCCCCGGCGAGCAGGCCGTCCATCACGACGGTGTGCCAGCTCGCCGCGACGACGACGACCTTCAGGCCGGTGCCGTCGACGGTCAGGGTGGGTGCTCCAGCACCGCTCATGCCAGGTCCTCCAGGTTCTCGAACGCGTGGTCGTCGTGGTCGGCGCCGGGGGTGGCCGGCGTGGCGTGCACGGGTGCGACCGCGATGGGCTCGCGCTCCGTGCCGGGTGTCAGGTGGAGCAGGTGCCCCATGGACGTGGCCTTCGTCCGCAGGTACGCCTCGTTCTGCGGCGTGCGGCCGACCTCGAGGCTGCGGATCTCCGCGACGTCGATCCCATGGGCGCGCAGGCCGGCCACCTTCGCGGGGTTGTTGGTCAGCAGGCTCACCCGTCGCACCCCGAGGTCCGTGAGGATCGCCGCGGCTGCACCGTACTCGCGCCGGTCCGCCGGCCAGCCGAGGTCGAGGTTGGCCTCGACGGTGTCCCGGCCCTGGTCCTGCAGCGCGTACGCCGCGACCTTGGCCAGCAGGCCGATCCCGCGGCCCTCGTGCCCGCGCAGGTAGACGACCGCACCGCCCTGCTCGGCGGCGAGCTCCAGGGCAGCGTCCAGCTGCGGTCCGCAGTCGCACCGGGCCGAGCCGAACGCGTCGCCGGTGAGGCACTCGGAGTGCACCCGCACGACGGGCACGTCCGCGAGCCCTGCGGTCGGCACGAGCGCGACGTGCTCGGCGCCCGTCCTCAGGTCGCGGTAGCCGTGGATGCGGAAATCCCCGTGCTTGGTCGGCAGGTACGCGGTGTGCGTCGCGTGCACCCGCTCCTTCGGCGGAGCCGCGACGGCGACCTCCGCGGTGACGTCGTCGCCCTGCGCGATGCGCCAGGCGACGATGTCCTCGATGGTGAGCAGGACGAGACCCTCGGCGTCGGCCAGCGCCGAGGCGTCGGGCAGTCGCATCATCGACCCGTCGTCGTTGACCAGCTCGGCGATGGCCCCGACCGGCTCCAGTCCGGCGAGCCGGCACAGGTCCACCGCGGCCTCGGTGTGGCCGGTGCGGTGCAGCACGCCGCCCGGCACCGCGCGCAGGGGCAGCACGTGGCCGGGGCGGATCAGGTCCCCGCTGCCCGACGCCGGATCGGCCAGCACCCGCATCGTCCGGGCGCGGTCCGCCGCCGAGATACCGGTCGTGACGCCCGTCGCGGCGTCGACCGTCACCGTGTAGGCGGTGCGGCGCGGGTCCTGGCTGCTCGGCACCATCAGCGGCAGGTCGAGCGCGTCGGCCCGCGAGGCGGGCATCGGGGCGCACAGGTAGCCCGACGAGTGCCGGATGGTCCACGCGATCCACTCGGGGGTCGCCGACTGCGCGGCGAGGATGACGTCGGCCTCGTTCTCCCGGTCGGGCGAGTCCGCGACAAGCACCGGACGCCCCTCGCGCAGGGCCTCCAGCGCGTCCTCGACGGTGCCGAGGCGCACGCCTGCAGGGGCCGTCATCGCAGGACCCCGGCCGTCGAGAGCAGCCGCTCGGTGTACTTGGCCAGCACGTCGACCTCCAGGTTGACCCGGGCACCGGGTGCGAGCGTGCCGAGGGTCGTCGCCTCGAGCGTCGTGGGGATGAGGGAGACACCGAACGACTCGTCGGTGACGTGCGTGACCGTGAGGGAGATGCCGGAGACCGCGATCGACCCCTTCTCGGCGACGTACCGCGCGAGCTCCGGGGCCAGCCCGATCTCCACGTCGTCCCAGCGCGGTCCGGGCGACCGGCTCAGGATGGTGCCGACGCCGTCGACGTGGCCCTGCACGACGTGTCCGCCGTACCGTCCGCCCACGGGCAGGGCGCGCTCGAGGTTGACCGGGCTGGACACGCCGACATCCTCCAGCGCGCTGCGCCGCAGGGTCTCCGGCATGACGTCCGCGAAGAACGTGCCGTCGCCGGGGAGCTCCGTGACCGTCAGACAGACCCCGGAGACACTGATCGAGTCGCCCAGGTGGGCGTCGGACACGACGAGCGGTCCGCGGACCCGCAGGCGCGCGTCCAGGCCCTCCCCTCGGTGCTCGATGGCCTCGACGGTGCCGATCTMCTCGACGATTCCGGTGAACATCAGTGCTCCTCCGTGGTGCCGTGCGGTTCGTGATGCGAGTCGACGGTCGCGACGATGAGGACGTCGGGACCGAGCGGGATGACGGATCGGGTGGTGAGGCGGACGGCGTCGCCGATCGTGGTGACGCCCAGGTCCGCCATGGCCGGACGGCCGGAGCCGAGCAGGACGGGAGCGACGTAGGCGTGCACCTCGTCGACCAGCCCGGCGGCGAGGAACGCGGCGGCCAGCGTGGGGCCGCCCTCGACCAGCACGTGCCGGACCTCGCGCGCCGCGAGCTCGGCCAGCACCAGTGCCGGGTCGTGCGTCCGCACGTGGACCAGCTCGCCCCCCGGTCCGTGCAGGCGCGCGCCCGGCGGCAGGTCGCGACGGCCGACCACGACACGCAGCGGCTGCTGACCGTGCAGCTCCCCGGCGGCGTTGCGCGCGGTGAGCGAGGGGTCGTCGACGAGTGCGGTGCCGGTGCCGACCACGATGGCGTCGACCTCGGCGCGCAGGTCGTGCGCGTGGTGCCGGGAGACCTCCGAGGTGATCCACCTGCTGGTCCCGTCGGCGGCGGCCACACGGCCGTCGAGCGAGGTGGCGAGCTTGAGCGTCACGAACGGGCGTCCACGCTCGACCGAGGGCAGCCAGGCACCCAGCAGAGCCCGTCCCTCGGCGGCGAGCACGCCGGTCTCGACGTCGACCCCGGCGGCGCGCAGCCGGTCGGCGCCGCCGGCGGCGACGGGGTTCGGGTCGGGCACGGACACCACGACGCGGGCGACGCCCGCCGCCAGCAGCGCCTCGGAGCACGGACCTGTGCGGCCGGTGTGGTTGCAGGGCTCGAGCGTGACGACGGCCGTCGCCCCGCGCGTGTCCGCTCCGCGGTCGGTGGCGTCGGTCAGTGCGGCCACCTCGGCGTGCGGTGTGCCCGCGCCCCGGTGCCAGCCCTCGCCGAGGACGGTGCCGTCCGGGCTGAGCAGCACGCAGCCGACACGCGGGTTGGGACCGTTCGCCGGTCCGCGGCGGGCGATCTCCAGCGCGCGGCGCATGGCGTCGAGCTCCGCGGGTGCGCGCACGACGGTGTCGCTGCTGGTCATGCTCACCTCCGGACGCGCGGGGCTCCGGGGTGAGGGCGGCAGGAAGGGTCCCGCAGCCACGGCGCACAGGCGCCGCCACGTGATCCTCCCATCCGGACTTTCACCGTCGGTCCTGGAGTTCCACCAGGTCAACCGCCCGATCCTTGCGGACCGTGCGGGTCGCGGACTGTCACCGCCGGCTCGGAATTACACCGACCCCGGAGCACGTGTATGTGTGTTCGTCTTGCGCCAACGATCATGCCACACCAGGCATTCCCGCCGGTCAGGCGTTCGCGTCCGCCAGCCCGCGCAGGGCGACGATCTCGGCGCCGACGTCCGGTGCGCCGTAGACCGCCGAGCCCGCGACGAAGACGTTCGCGCCCGCCTGCGCGATCCGCCCGATCGTGTCACGCGCGACCCCGCCGTCCACCTGGATCCAGGTGGACGCGTCGGACGCGTCGATCGCCTGGCGTGCTCGGCGGATCTTCGGCAGCATCCCCTCGATGAACGACTGACCGCCGAACCCGGGCTCGACCGTCATCACCAGGATCATGTCGAACTCCGGCAGCAGGTCGAGCAGCGGCTCGATCGGCGAGGCGGGTCGCAGGGCGATCCCCGCCCGCACGCCCCGCGAGCGGAGCTCCCGTGCCAGCCGGACCGGCGCCTGGGTGGCCTCCGCGTGGAACGTGACCGAGGCGGCACCCAGCGCGGCGTACTCGGGGGCCCACCGGTCGGCGTCCTCGATCATGAGGTGCAGGTCCAGCGGGACGGGCGACACCTCGGCGATGCGCTTCACCACCGGCAGCCCGAGCGTCAGGTTGGGCACGAAGTGGTTGTCCATGACGTCCACGTGCACGAAGTCTGCAGCGGCGATCCGCTGCAGGTCACGCTCCAGGTTCACGAAGTCCGCGGACAGGATGCTGGGGTTGATCAGCGCAGGCACCCGACCAGCCTAGAGGCCTCCGCTCAGCCGGTGCGGCGCAGCAGCGTCAGGTGCATCGCGTCGGTGCCGTGCACGTGCGGCCACAGCTGCACGTCGGTCCGGTCGTCGTCGAGGTCGACGTCCCCACCCGGCGCGATCGCGCGCACGACCGCCGGGGTGTCGAGCCGTTCGACGTCGATGCTCAACCGGGTCGCGGCGCGCAGGGCGTCCTTGACGACGAGCTGGGTCTCGACGAGGTGCGGTGAGCACGTCACGTACGCCACCACACCGCCGACGCGGACCGCCCGCAGTGCCGAGACCAGGAGGTCGCGCTGGAGCGCGCTGAGGGCGGCGAGGTCGGCCGGTGTCCGGCGCCACCGGGCCTCCGGCCGACGGCGCAGCGCTCCGAGGCCGGTGCACGGCGCGTCCACCATCACGCGGTCGTACGCGCCGGGCTCGTCGGCGCCCAGGGTGCGGCCGTCGCCCGTCCGGACGTCCTCGACCGCGTCGGCGGGCACCGCACGCAGGGCCTGCTCGACGAGCCGCGTCCGGTGCGGCTGCACCTCGTTGGCGACGATCCGCGCACCGCGCTCCCCCGCGACGGCCGCCAGCAGCGCGGCCTTGCCCCCGGGTCCCGCGCACAGGTCGAGCCAGCGCTCGTCKGGACCGTCGAGCGGCGCCTCCGTCAGGGCGAGGGCGACCAGCTGGCTGCCCTCGTCCTGGACCCCGGCACGGCCGTCCCGCACGCTGGGGAGCGCGGCGGGGTCGCCACCCGACAGGACCACCGCGGTCGGTGCCAGAGCACCGACGACGCCCGCCCCGTCGGACTCGTCCATCACCTCGTCCTGGTCCACCAGGCCGGGGCGTGCGACGACGGTGACGCGAGGCGCCCCGTTGTCCGCAGCCAGGAGCGCCTCGATCTCGTCGGCGGACCGGCCGTTGCCCACCAGGGCCTCGCGCAGCGCTCGCACCACCCACAGCGGATGGCTCTGCACGACGGCGAGCCGGGCCAGCTCGTCCTCGCCCGCGGCATCCGCGATCCGCTCCTGCCACTCCTCCGCCGAGGACCGCCCGACGGTCCKCAGGACCGCGTTGACGAACTGTGACGGCCCGGTGCCCAGCTGCTCGCGGGCGAGGCCGACCGTCTCGGACACGGCCGCGTGCGCGGGCACGCGCATGCCGAGCAGCTGGTGGACCCCGAGGCGCAGGACGTCGAGCGCGGGAGCGTCGATCGTGCCGACCTCGCGGTTGGCCGCCTGCGCGATGATCGCGTCGTACCGGCCGCGCAGCCGCAGCGTGCCGTAGGCGAGCTCGGTGGCGAACGCCGCGTCCCGGCCGCTGATCCGGCGCTCGCGCAGCAGGGGTGGGAGCACGAGGTTGGCGTACGCGTCGGAGCCCTCGACAGAGCGCAGCACGTCATAGGCCGCGGTCCGCGCGGGGTCGCTCCCCCGCCGTCGCTGCGACGGCGCGGAGGCCGACCGCTGGGTCCGACCCTCGGAGCGGGCAGCGCCTCGCTGGCGGCCGCTCGGGTCGCGTCGGTCRTCGGCGGGGCTCATGCCGCACCGCCGAGCACGACGTCGGCGCCGAGCCGGGCGCCACGGGCCCAGTCCGCCGCGTTCATCGACCGCTTGCCCTGCGGGGTCACCTCGGTCAGCCGGACGGCGTGCCCGCCGGTGCCGACGAGCACCTCCTTCTTGCCGGCCAGGAGCTGCCCCGGCGCCAGGTCCGTGACGTCGGAGACCGGTACGACGGGTGCCAGGCCGAGCCGGGAGCCGTCCGGCAGCGTCGTCCAGGCGCCGGGCGCAGGGGTGCAGCCGCGGACGAGCCGGTCGACGGCGTGCGCCGGGTGCGACCAGCGCACGCGCGCGTCCTCGACCTCGATCTTCGGCGCGAGGCTGACCCCGTCCGTGGACTGCACGACGGGGCTGAGGATCCCGTCCTCCAGGGCGTCGAGCGTCTGCACCAGCAGGCCGGCACCGGCGACGGCCAGGCGACCCAGCAGGTCGCCGGCGGTGTCCCGCGCGCGGATCGTCTCGGTGAGGAACCCGAACACCGGCCCGGTGTCGAGGCCCGCCTCGAGCCGGAACGTCGAGGCGCCCGACACCTCGTCGCCGGCGATGATCGCGTGCTGCACGGGGGCGGCACCGCGCCAGGCCGGCAGGACCGAGAAGTGCAGGTTGACCCAGCCGTGGGTCGGGACGTCCAGCAGAGCCGGCGGGATGAGCGCGCCGTACGCGACGACCGGGGCGGCGTCGACCGCGAGCTCGGCCAGCCGTGCCTGGAAGTCCTCGTCCCGCGGGCGCTGCGGTGTGAGGACCTCGAGCCCGGCCTCCAGCGCACGCGCCTTGATCTCGCTCGGCGCGGAGGCCCGGCCACGCCCCGACCGGGCGTCGGGACGGGTGAGCACGGCCACCACCTCGTGGCGGGAGGCGAGGAGCGCCTCGAGCGACGGCACCGCGGCCGCGGGAGTTCCGGCGAAGAGCAGTCGCATGGCGTCGATCCTAGGCGCGCGGCAGAGCGACCCCGCGCGCGACGAGGTCCGCCCGCAAGGCCTCCGCGGTGGTGAAGAGGACGGCATCGAACCCGGCTGCGGCCCCTGCGGCGACGTTCGCCGCGGAGTCGTCGGCGAACACCGTGCGCTCCGGGCGCAGGCCGAACCGGTCCGTCAGCAGCGCGAACACGCGCGGGTCGGGCTTGGCGACGCCGACCTCGCCCGAGACCAGCACGTCCTCGAGCAACCCGATGGCGGTCGCCGCCGGCTCGGCCAGGTGGAACGTCTCGGCGGACCAGTTCGTGAGGCCGAGCAGCCGGATGCCGAGCGCCCGCAGGTCGCGCACCACCTCGTACGACCCGGGGACCGGTCCGGTCAGCGTGTCGGCGAAGTGCTCGACGTACACGTCGAGCGCCGGCAGGTGCTCGGGCGCGCTCGCAGCCAGGTCCGCCCGGGCGTCCGCCCACGACCGCCCGGCATCCTGCAGGTGGTTGAACGCCATGAAGTCGAACCCGGCGAGGAAGGCCTCCGTCGCCGGTGCCGGGAGCCGTCCGACGAACGGCCGGTACGGGTCCCACCGGACGAGGACGTTGCCGAGGTCGAGCACGACCGTGTCGATCACGAGAGCTCCGCCGGATCCATCTGGACGCGGACGGTGCCACCCTCGCGGCGGGCGCTGCGCACCGCCAGCGACGCGGACAGCGCGCGGGCGAGCGCGGCACCGGCGGTGCGCGGCACCCGCACGAGAGCCCGCACCGCCGGCTCGAGCGCGTCCTGCTCGGCACCGTCGGCAGGGACCGGGCCGAGGATCTCCGCGTCGGCGAGGTCGAGCCGGGACAGCAGGATGTCGACGGCGTCCCGGGGGCCGGTGACCGAGGCGATCCGGACGGCCGGAGGCAGGGCGAGCTCGACCCGCTCCGCCAGCTCGCGCGAGGCGTACCCGGAGGGGTCCCAGCGCACCAGCGCCTGCGTGACCCGCTCCTCCGCGTCGCCGACGAGCACGACCGTCCCGCCCGCGGACGCGGGACGCACCAGGGCGGCAGCCGTGAGCCACCGGCGCAGCGCGTCCTCCCCCGTCCGCAGCGACGCCCCGGCCGTGCTCACCGCCGCATCCAGCAGCAGCGCGGCGGCATATCCGCCGGGAGCGACCGGCTCGGCGCCGGGCGTCGCCACGACGACCGCCGGCACGTCCGGGACCGACGCCAGCACGCCGCCGGCCGCACGGGCCCCCGAGACGCGGATCGGGACGCCCGGGAACGCCCGGCCCAGCTCCTCGGCGGTCCGCTCCGAGCCGACCCGCACGGACCGCAGCGCACCCGCACCGCACTCGGTGCACCGCCAGTCGGTCGCCAACCGCCCGCACCAGCCGCAGGTCGGGACGCCGTCGGCGGTGGTCAGCCCCAGCGGTCCGTGGCAGACGCCGCAGCGCGCCGAGGCCCGGCACCGCCCGCAGGCGACCGCGGGCACGTACCCGGCGCGGGGCACCTGGACGAGGACCGGGCCGTCGGCCAGCCGGTCGCGGAGCGTGCGCCAGGCCGGTGCCGGGAGCCGCGCGGCAGCCGCAGGGCCTTCCCGGGCGAGCTCGACCGAGGTCAGGGCCAGCACCCGCGCGGCCCGCGCCCGCGTGGTGGGGCGGTCCGCGACCACCTCGCGCGCCCACCCCGACTCGACGAGGGCCTGCGCCTCGACGCTGCGCCCGTGCGCCGCCACGAGCAGCGCGCACCGTTCCAGCTCGGAGCGCAGGGCCAGCACCTCGCGGACGTGCGGGTACGGCGCTCGCGGCTCGGCGTGCAGCGGGTCGCCGTCGTCCCACACGACCGCGAGCCCGAGGTCGGCCACGGGGGCGAAYGCCGACGCGCGCGTCCCGACGACGACGGTCGCCTGACCACGCAGCGCCGCGAGGAACGACCGGTACCGCCCGGCGGGGCCGTCGTCGGCGGCGAGCCGGACCGCGCCACCGGTCGTCCCGGGCGTCCAGCGTGGTACCCCGGCAGCCTCCAGCGCACCGAGCACGCGGTCGATGTCCCGCGCGTCAGGCACGACGACGAGCGCACCACGCCCGCCCAGCACGCATGCGGCGACCGCCTGCACGATCCCGTCGGGCCACCGCTCGCCCTCCGCACCGGGCAGGGCCGTCCACACAGCGCGTGGCGCACCGCCGTCCCTCACGTGCTGGAGGAAGGCCGCACCGCCGCGGTACGGCGCCCACGCCGTGGCCGACGGTGACGGCGCTGGGCCCTCGTCCGCGGGTGCCGGAGCTTCCGCCTCGACGCGGGCGTGCCGCGCAGGGATGGCGAGCCGGAGCACGTCGTTCAACGTGCCCGCCCACCGGTCCGCGACGGCCCGCGCGAGCCTGGCCACCTGCGGCGTGAGCACCGGCTCGGTCGAGACGACCTTGCGCACCGGTTGGAGCGTGCCGTCGTGGTCGGCCTCGGCGACCCGCTCCAGGATGTAGCCGTTGACGTCCTGGGCCCCGAACCGCACCTTCACCCGGGTACCGGGGACGGCGGTGTCGGCCAGCGTGGCCGGGACCAGGTACTCGAAGACGCGGTCGAGGTGCGCGGGGACGAGGTCGACGCACACCCGCGCGACCGGCAGCTGCTCCGCGGGCGTGACACCGTCAGGAGCGCGTCGAGTGCGCCGCTTCGGCTGCGGCAGGCCCTCGAGCATCAGCTGCTCGCCCTCCGCGCTCGTCTCCACGCCGGGCGACCCGGGCCGACCGTCCGGCGTCAGCCCACCGCGGACCGGAGGTCCGCCACGCGGTCGGTGCGCTCCCAGGTGAACTCCGGCAGCTCCCGGCCGAAGTGCCCGTAGGCGGCCGTCTTGCGGTAGATCGGGCGCAGCAGGTCGAGGTCCCGCACGATCGCCGCGGGCCTCAGGTCGAACACGTCGCGGATGGCGGCGGTCAGCCGGGCCAGCGGCACCGTCTCGGTGCCGAACGTCTCGACGTAGAGGCCGACAGGGTTCGCCTTGCCGATGGCGTAGGCGACCTGGACCTCGCACCGCCGCGCGAGACCGGCGGCGACGACGTTCTTCGCCACCCAGCGCATCGCGTACGCGGCCGAGCGGTCCACCTTCGACGGGTCCTTGCCGGAGAACGCCCCGCCACCGTGCCGGGCGATGCCGCCGTAGGTGTCGACGATGATCTTGCGTCCCGTGAGCCCGGCATCGCCCTGCGGCCCGCCGACCACGAACGTGCCGGTCGGGTTCACGAGCAGGCGGTAGTCCGTGGCGTCGAGGTCCAGCTGCGCCAGGACGGGAGCGACGACGAGCTCGGCGATCGCCGGCCGCAGCGTCGTCTCCAGCTGGACGTCCGGGTCGTGCTGCGTGGACAGGACGACGGTGTCGAGCCGGACCGCGCGGTCGCCGTCGTAGCCGATGGTGACCTGGGTCTTCCCGTCGGGACGCAGCCCCGGGAGGATCCCCTCCTTGCGCACGAGCGTCAGCCGCTCGGCGAGCCGGTGCGCGAGCCAGATGGGCAGCGGCAGCAGGGTCGGGGTGTCGTCGGAGGCGTAGCCGAACATCAGGCCCTGGTCGCCGGCACCCTGTGCGTCGAGCGGGTCCAGGTCCGCCGAGTCCTCGCGGATCTCGAGCGCCTTGTCCACGCCCGCGGCGATGTCCGGCGACTGCTGCCCGATCGAGACCGAGATGCCGCAGGAGTCGCCGTCGAAGCCGATCGCCGACGAGGTGTAGCCGATCCCCCGGACGACCTCGCGCACGATCTGCGGGATCTCGACGTACGCGCTCGTGGTGACCTCACCGGCGACATGCACGAGGCCCGTGGTGACCATCGTCTCGACCGCGACGCGTGCCTGGGGGTCCTGCTCGAGCATCGCGTCGAGGATGGCGTCGGAGATCTGGTCACAGATCTTGTCCGGGTGCCCCTCGGTCACGGACTCGGACGTGAACAGGCGCATGTCGGGCTCGGTCATGGCGGACAGCGTAATGGGCGCGTGGCAGCGTCCGTGCAGCGTCTCAGCGACGCGTGAGGACCGCGTCCCAGACCGCGTCGGCGACCTCGGCCTTGGTGCCGGAGGCCTCCGCGACCACCGCGCCGGCGCCGTCCAGGATCGTCACGTCGTTCAGGTCGGTGCCGAACCCGCGCCCGCCGCCGACGGCGTTCACGACGAGGAGGTCGGCTCCCTTGCGTCGCGCCTTCGCCCGCCCGTGCTCGAGGACGCTCTCGGTTTGGTCACCTGTCTCTGCGGCGAAGCCGACGACGACCTGGCCGGGCCGCAGCCGCTGCGCGGCGAGCTCGGCGAGGATGTCGACGGTCTCGACGAGCTCCAGCACGGTGGGCGCGCCGTCGGCCTGCTTCTTGATCTTGGACTCCGCACTGGTGCGGGGGCGGAAGTCGGCCACCGCGGCGGCCATCACGACGACGTCGGCGTCCTTGGCGGCCGCACGCACGGCGTCCCGCAGCTCGGCACCCGTCTCGGCGTGGACCACGTCGACCCCCGCCGGGACCGGGACGTCGATGTTCGCGGCGACGAGCGTCACGCGTGCGCCGCGGGCGTGGGCGGTCTGCGCGAGCGCGACGCCCTGCCGTCCGGACGACCGGTTGCCGAGGAACCGGACGGGGTCCAGCGGTTCCCGGGTGCCGCCGGCGGAGACCACGACGTGCGTGCCCGCGAGGTCGTGCGGCCTGCTGCTCACCAGCGCGAGGGCGGCGGCGGCGATCTCCTCCGGCTCCGGCAGGCGACCGGGGCCGGTGTCCGAGCCGGTCAGGCGACCTGCGGCGGGCTCAAGGACGTGCACGCCGCGCGCCCGCAGGGTCGCGACGTTCGCGACGGTGGCGGCGTGCTCCCACATCTCGGTGTGCATCGCCGGAGCCAGCAGCACCGGGCAGCGGGCCACCAGCAGCGTCGCGGTGAGCAGGTCGTCGGCCTGCCCGGTCGCGGCCCGAGCGAGGAGGTCCGCGGTGGCCGGGGCGACGATCACGAGCTCGGCCTGCTTGCCGACGGCCACGTGCGCCACCTGGTCGACGTCCTCGAAGACGTCGGTCGTCACCGGCTGGCCGGACAGCGCCTCCCAGGTCGCGCGCCCGACGAACTCGAGCGCCGCCCGGGTGGGGACCACGCGCACGGCGTGGCCCTGCTCGCGCAGGAGGCGCAGCAGCAGCACCGCCTTGTAGGCGGCGATGCCGCCCGCGACGCCGAGGACGATGTGCATGGAGGGAGGGTCAGCCCTCGGTGGCCTCGGACGTCAGCAGGCCGGCGTCGATCTCGCGCATCGCGATCGAGAGCGGCTTCTCCTGCGGGCGGGTGTCCACCAGCGGGCCGACGTACTCGAGCAGGCCCTCGTTGAGCTGCGAGTAGTAGGCGTTGATCTGACGCGCGCGCTTGGCCGAGTACAGGACGAGCGCGTACTTGGAGTCGGCGCGCTCGAGCAGACGGTCGATGGGCGGGTCGGTGATGCCGGTGGGGGCGGCGACGGTTCCGGACACGGTGATCTCCCAGAGAGGCAGAGGGGGGCTGACGGACGCTGACCCCAATACTACCTGGTCTGGATACCCATCCCGCGGACGAGCTCGTCGGTGGCCCGGTGGACGTCGTCGTTGACGATCACCTGGTCGAACTCGGCCGCTGCGGCGAGCTCGACGCGCGCCGTGCTCAGCCGACGCTCACGCTCTTCCGCGTCCTCGGTCCCCCGCCCGACGAGCCGTCGTTCCAGCTCGGCGAACGACKGGGGTGCGAGGAAGACGAAGTGCGCGTCGGGCATCGAGTCCCGCACCTGACGCGCTCCCTGCAGGTCGATCTCCAGGAGTGCGGGCTCCCCCTGCGCCAGGCGCTCCTCGACGGGCCGCCGAGGAGTGCCGTAGCGGTTGCGGCCGTGCACCACCGCCCACTCGAGGAGGTCGCCGCGCGCCACCATCCGGTCGAACTCGTCGACCGACACGAACAGGTAGTGCACCCCGTCGACCTCGCCGGGCCGCGGGGGTCTCGTCGTGGCCGAGACGGAGAGCCAGACCTCCGGGTAGCGGGATCGGACGTCGGCGGACACCGTCCCCTTGCCGACGGCGGTCGGTCCGGCGAGAACGGTCAGCCGGGCAGTCGTCGTCGTCATGGGTGGTGCGGTGCTCCTCGAGATGTACGGCGCGGCCCGCCTGTGCTCGAGATATCTACCCGAAACGGTCGACGAGAGCCTTCACCTGGTGCGGTCCGAGCCCACGCACGCGGCGGGTCTCGGAGATTCCGATCTCGGAGATGATCGCACGCGCCTTGACCTTGCCCACGCCAGGCAGGGACTCGAGCAGGGCGAGGACCTTCAGCTTGCCGATGGTCTCGTCCGCCTGCCCCTGCGCGATCACCTCGGAGAGCGTGCCCTGCGAGTACTTGAGGCGATTCTTGACCTCAGCGCGGGCCTGGCGGGCGGCGCCGGCCTTCTGGAGCGCTGCCGCTCGTTGTTCGGGAGTCAGCGGAGGGAGTGCCACGCGCGTCACCTTCTCGTCAGTGGGCCGGCGACCCACGTGGAGTGCGCGGGATCGTGAGAACGAAACTAGCGAGCACCACCCCGATCGGCAATGCGGACGCGCGTCCAGTGCGCCCGGACCTGCGGCGACACCCTGCCGTGAGCTCAGGAGAGCGCTGCGGCCGCCTCGTCCGAGGCGCGTCGGGCGGCGGCCCGCAGCGACCCGACATCGGGTCCGGCGGCGAGCACGCCGCGCGACGAGGAGGCCAGGACCTGCCGGCGTGCGGAGCCGAACACCTGCGCCAGCTCGCGGGGGCCGGCGCCCTGGGCACCCACCCCGGGCGCGAGCAGGGGGCCGTTCACGGCGGCCAGGTCCACACCCGTGCGCTCGGCCGCGTCACCGACGGTCGCGCCCACGACGAGCCCGATCGAGCCGAGGGGGTCGACGTCGGCGTTCAGCGCCGCCGCGCGCGCGGCTACGCGTGCCGCCACCGTGATCCCGTCGTCGGTGCGGGCGTGCTGGACCTCGTGGCCCTCCTTGTTGGAGGTGAGGCACAGGACGAACAGTCCCCGGCCCGACGAGAGCGCCAGGTCGACCGCCGGGTCCAGCGACCCGAACCCGAGGTACGGCGAGACGGTCAGCGCGTCCCCGGCGAGCGGAGAGCCGTCGCGCAGGAACGCGTCGGCGTAGGCACCCATCGTGGAGCCGATGTCGCCGCGCTTGGCGTCGACGATCACGAGCGTCCCGGTGTCCCGGCCCGCCGCGATCACCTCCTCGAGCACGGCGACCCCTGCGGAGCCGTGGCGCTCGAAGAACGCGGCCTGCGGCTTGACCGCCGCCACCCGTCCACCGACCGCGTCCAGGACCGTCAGGGCGAACGAGCGCAGCCCCGACGAGTCGTCCGGGAGCCCCCACGCCTCGAGCAGGCTGGTGTGCGGGTCGATCCCCACGCAGAGCGGCCCGTAGGCGTCCATGGCAGCCGCCAGGCGCGCCCCGAACGGTGCCGCCGTCATGCGCGGGCCGCCGCGCGGGCCTCACGACGCACCAGGGCAGCGGCATCGTGCTCCTGCAGGCTGGTCACGCGGAACGGACCGGCCTGTCGCGCCTCGATCGCCTGCACCGCCGCGCCCAGCTGCTGCACGGTGGTGACCATGGCCTTGTCCGCCGCGGTCGTCGCCGCGCGGATCTCGTACCCGTCGGCACGTGCGCCCTGCCCGGACGGGGTGTTCACCACGATGTCGACCTCGCCGGCGGTGATGAGGTCGACGATGGTCGGCTCCCCCGCGTCGCCGCGGCCGGACGAGTACTTGCGGACCACGCTCGACGCGATGCCGCTGCGGTGCAGGACCGCCGCGGTGCCCTCGGTGGCCAGGATCTCGAAGCCCAGCTCCGCTAGACGCTTGACCGGGAAGACGATCGAGCGCTTGTCCCGGTCGGCCACCGAGATGAACGCGCGCCCGCCGGTGGGCAGGCCACCGAACGCCGCGTCCTGCGACTTGGCGAACGCGGTCGGGAAGTCGACGTCGAAGCCCATGACCTCACCGGTCGAGCGCATCTCCGGGCCGAGGACGGTGTCGACGACGACGCCCTCCTTGGTGCGGAACCGCTTGAACGGCAGCACGGCCTCCTTGACCGCGATCGGCGAGTCGAGGTCGAGCACGCTCGCGTCGTCGAGCGGGAGGATGCCCATGGCGCGTAGGTCCGCGATGGACCGGCCGGCCATGACGAGCGCCGCGGCCTTGGCCAGGGAGACGCCCGTGGCCTTGGACACGAACGGCACCGTGCGGGACGCCCGGGGGTTGGCCTCGAGGACGTAGAGCACGTCGGACACCAGCGCGAACTGGATGTTGAGCAGGCCGTGCACCCCGACTCCGCGGGCGATGGCCTCGGTGGACAGCCGGATCCGCTCGAGCTCGGAGGTGGACAGCGTCACCGGCGGCAGGGTGCACGCCGAGTCGCCGGAGTGGATGCCGGCCTCCTCGATGTGCTCCATGACGCCGCCGAGGAACAGCTCGGTGCCGTCGAACAGGGCGTCGACGTCGATCTCGATGGCGTCGTCGAGGAACCGGTCGATGAGGAGCGGGGGCAGCGTGCCTGCGCGTCCGCCGTCGGCCGCGTTGTCGAGCGCGCGCTTGACGTACTCGTCCAGCTGCGGCTCGCTGTAGACGATCTCCATGCCACGCCCGCCGAGCACGTAGCTCGGGCGGACCAGGACCGGGAACCCGATCCGGCGTGCGGTGTCACGCGCGCCGGCCTGGGTCGTCGCTGTGCCGAACGCGGGTGCGGGCAGGCCGGCGGCCTCGAGCACCTTGCCGAACTCGCCGCGGTCCTCGGCGGCGTCGATCGCCGCCGGGGAGGTCCCGAGGATGGGCAGCCCGGCGTCGTACAGGCGCTGGGCCAGCGACAGGGGCGTCTGGCCGCCGAGCGTGACGATGAGGCCCTCGACCGGCCCGGCGGCCAGCTCGGCCTGGTACACCTCGAGCACGTCCTCGAACGTGAGCGGCTCGAAGTACAGGCGGTCGGAGGTGTCGTAGTCCGTCGAGACCGTCTCGGGGTTGCAGTTGATCATCACGGTCTCGTACTCGCCCTTGAGCGCCAGGGCGGCGTGCACGCACGAGTAGTCGAACTCGATGCCCTGGCCGATCCGGTTGGGCCCGGAGCCGAGGATGAGGATCGCGGGCCGGGTGCGCGGGGCGACCTCCGTCTCCTCGTCGTAGGACGAGTAGTGGTACGGCGTGCTCGCGGCGAACTCGGCGGCGCAGGTGTCCACCGTCTTGAACACCGGGCGCAGGCCGACCGCGTGCCGGCCGCGGCGGACCGCGTCCTCCGACGTGCGGCGCAGCGTCGCGATCTGCGCGTCCGACAGCCCGTGCCGCTTGGCGTGCAGCAGCACCTCGCGGGTCAGCGCGCCCGCCGTGCGGGTCTGCTCGGCGACCTCGTTGATCAGCTGGATCTGGTCCAGGAACCACGGGTCGATGCCCGTGAGGTCGTAGACCTGCTCCAGCGGGACGCCGGCGCGCAGCACCTGCTGGACGTCCACCAGCCGGTGCTCGGTGGGCCGGGAGATCGTCGCGACCAGCGCGTCGAGCGCGTCGCCGGTCAGGGCGTCGCCCGCCCAGTGGAAGACCGAGTCCTTCTTGTCGAGCGAGCGCATGGCCTTGCCGAGCGCCTCGGTGAAGTTGCGGCCCAGGGCCATCGCCTCACCGACCGACTTCATGGTGGTGGTGAGGGTGTYGTCGGCCGCGGGGAACTTCTCGAACGCGAACCGCGGCACCTTCACGACGACGTAGTCGAGCGTGGGCTCGAACGACGCGGGCGTCGAGCCGCCGGTGATGTCGTTCGGGATCTCGTCGAGGGTGTACCCGACGGCCAGCTTGGCGGCGATCTTGGCGATCGGGAACCCGGTCGCCTTCGAGGCCAGCGCGCTCGACCGCGAGACGCGGGGGTTCATCTCGATGACGACGACGCGGCCCGTGGACGGCTCGATGGCGAACTGGATGTTGCAGCCACCCGTGTCGACGCCGACCTCGCGGATGACCGCGATGCCGATGTCCCGCAGCCGCTGGTACTCACGGTCCGTCAGGGTCAGCGCCGGGGCGACCGTGACCGAGTCGCCGGTGTGCACGCCGACCGGGTCGACGTTCTCGATCGAGCAGACGACCACGACGTTGTCGTGCTTGTCGCGCATGAGCTCGAGCTCGTACTCCTTCCAGCCGAGGATCGACTCCTCCAGGAGCACCTCGGTGGTCGGCGAGTAGTGCAGGCCCTGTCCCACGATGCGCCGCAGGTCCGACTCGTCGTAGGCGATGCCGGAGCCCAGGCCGCCCATGGTGAACGACGGGCGCACGACGACGGGGTAGCCCAGGACCTCGACCGCCGCGAGGGCGTCCTCGAGGGAGTGCACGATGGCGGATGCCGCGCTCTCGGCGCCGCAGACCTCCACGACCTCCTTGAACTGCTCGCGGTCCTCGCCCTTCTGGATGGAGGCGATGTTGGCGCCGATGAGCTCGACGTCGTACTTCTCCAGGACGCCCGCCTCGTCCAGGGCGATCGCCGCGTTGAGCGCGGTCTGGCCGCCCAGCGTCGGCAGGATCGCGTCCGGGCGCTCCTTGGCGATGATCGTGGTGAGGATCTCGGTGGTGATCGGCTCGACGTACGTGGCGTCGGCGAACTCCGGGTCCGTCATGATCGTGGCCGGGTTCGAGTTCACCAGGATGACCCGCAGGCCCTCCTCCTTGAGCACGCGGCACGCCTGCGTCCCCGAGTAGTCGAACTCGCAGGCCTGGCCGATGACGATCGGGCCGGACCCGATGACCAGGACGCTCTTGATGTCTGTGCGCCGGGGCATCAGGCGTCACCCTTCTGGTTGGTCGTGGTGGAGGCCATGAGATCGACGAAGCGGTCGAAGAGGTACGCGGCGTCGTGCGGACCCGCCGCGGCCTCCGGGTGGTACTGCACCGAGAACGCGGGCAGGTCGAGCGCGCGCAGACCCTCCACGACGTCGTCGTTGAGGTCGACGTGGCTGACCACGACCCGGCCGTAGCGGCCGCCGTCGTGCGGGGCGACGGACTCGCCGTCGAGGGGGGCGTCGACCGCGAAGCCGTGGTTGTGCGCGGTGATCTCGACCTTGCCGGTCGCGCGGTCCATCACCGGCTGGTTCACGCCGCGGTGGCCGTAGCCCAGCTTGTAGGTGCCGTACCCGAGGGCGCGGCCGAGCAGCTGGTTGCCGTAGCAGATGCCGAAGAACGGGATCTTGCGGTCCAGCACCTCGCGCAGCAGGTCGATCTCGTGCGTCGCCGCCGACGGGTCGCCCGGACCGTTGGAGAAGAACACGCCGTCCGGCGCGGTGGCCAGGACGTCGTCGATGGTCGCGTGCGACGGCAGGACGTGGACGCGGACCCCGCGCTCGGCCAGGCGCTGCGGCGTCATCGCCTTGATGCCGAGGTCGACGGCGGCCACCGTGGCGACGTGCTCGCCGACCGGCTCGACCACGTAGGCGGCGTCCGTGGACACCTCGCCGGCCAGGTCGGCGCCGACCATCGCGGGCGCCTTCAGGACGTCGTCCAGGAGCTCGTCGTCCGGACGCCGCTCGCCGTTCTCGTCCAGCAGGGCGGCGCCCGAGAAGATGCCCGCCCGCATGACGCCGCGCTCGCGCAGGTGACGGGTCAGCGCGCGGGTGTCGATCTCGCTGATCCCGACGATGTCCTGGGCCACCAGGTCGTCGTCGAGCGTCCGCACCGAGCGCCAGTTCGACGCCCGCCGCGCGGGGTCGCGCACCACGTAGCCGGCCACCCAGATCTGCGTCGACTCGTCGTCCTCGTCGTTCACACCGGTGTTGCCGATGTGCGGCGCCGTCATCACCACGATCTGCCGGTGGTACGACGGGTCCGTGAGGGTCTCCTGGTAACCGGTCATGCCGGTGTTGAAGACGATCTCGCCCAGGGTCGACCCTTCGGCGCCGTAGGGGCGTCCGCGGAAGCTCCGGCCGTCCTCCAGGATCAGGATTGCGTCGGTCATGAGTTCTCCTCCTGCGCGGGCGCCTGGCCCGGGATCAAGGTCTCGAGTGCGGCGAGGAGCCGCTCGCGGTCGGCGGCGTGCTGGGGTCGCAGCCCGGTGTCCAGGCCGCGCGGGTCGGCGGGGTCGGCCTGCCAGGTGAGGACGACGAGCCCCTCTCCCCCGACGACCTTGCCGGCCATGCCGGGTGCGCCGGCCGCGCCCCGCAGGGCCGTCGCCGGCACGAAGAGGTCCGTCGCGCCCTGGCGGGTGATCTGCACCCCGGCGTCGTAGACGGCGACCTGCGCGGAGCTGCGGACCCCCAGGCCCTGGGCGGTGACCCGGTCGAGCCAGTCGCCCGCCCGGGTGGTCGACACGTAGGTGGCGTCGACCGGGGCCAGGCGAGCGGCGCCGAGCTCGGCAGGTGCGGCCGACAGGGCGGGCACCAGGGCGGAGGACCGTCTCGTGCGGGCGCGCCAGCCGGCGCGCATCCCCCAGAAGACGAGGAGCACCACGAGGACCAGGACGAGCGTCGAGACCGCCTGGCGGCTCACTGGCTGACCACCACGCTCTCGTCGCACGCCGACCCGTCCATGACGGTCGCGCGGCCGCGCAGCCAGGTGGCGATGACGCAGCCCGACAGCTCGCGGCCGCGGAAGGGCGAGTTCACGCTCTGCGTGGCCTGCTCCTCGGGCACGACGACGCGGCGGATGCCCGGGTCCACCAGCGTCAGGTTGGCGGGCTCCCCCACCGCGATGGGCCGACCGTGGTCGCTGACGCGGCCGATCCGGGCGGGGGTCGTCGAGAGCACCCGCGCCACGTCCGCCCAGGTCAGGCGGCCGGTGTCGACCATCGTCTCCTGCACCACCGAGAGCGCCGTCTCGAGGCCGGTCATGCCGAAGGCCGCGGCGCCCCACTCGCAGTCCTTGTCCTCGCGCGTGTGCGGCGCGTGGTCGGTGGCGACGATGTCGATGGTGCCGTCGGCCAGGCCCTCGCGGACGGCCTCGACGTCCCGCTGCGTGCGCAGGGGCGGGTTGACCTTGAACACCGGGTCGTACCCGCGGGCCAGCTCGTCGGTGAGGATCAGGTGGTGCGGGGTGACCTCGGCGGTGACGTCGATGCCGCGGGACTTGGCCCAGCGGATGATCTCGACGGAGCCCGCGGTGGACAGGTGGCAGACGTGCAGGCGCGAGCCCACGTGCTCGGCCAGCAGCACGTCGCGGGCGATGATCGCCTCCTCGGCGACGGCCGGCCAGCCGGCCAGCCCGAGCTCGGCGGAGACGACGCCCTCGTGCATCTGGGCGCCCTCGGTCAGGCGCGGCTCCTGGGCGTGCTGGGCGATGACGCCGTCGAACGCCTTGACGTACTCCAGGGCACGGCGCATGACCACGGGGTCGTGGACGCACTTGCCGTCGTCGGAGAAGACCCGGACCTGAGCGGCGGACTCCGCCATGGCGCCGAGCTCCGCGAGCCGCTCGCCCTCCAGGCCGACCGTCACCGCGCCCACGGGTCGGACGTCGACCCAGCCCGCGTCGCGACCGAGCCGCCAGACCTGCTCGACGACGCCCGCGGTGTCCTGCGTCGGCGTCGTGTTCGCCATCGCGTGCACCGCGGTGAAGCCGCCCATCGCCGCAGCACGCGTCCCCGAGCGGACCGTCTCGGCGTCCTCCCGCCCCGGCTCGCGCAGGTGCGTGTGCAGGTCGACCAGGCCCGGCAGGAGCACCAGGCCGCTGCCGTTGATGATCACCGCGTCGGGGCCGGCCTGCGGCTCCGCGTCGGCCCCGATCGCCGCGATCACGCCGTCGGCGAGCAGCACGTCGGTCGTGCCCTCGCCGAGCGGGCTGACGTCCCGCAGCAGGTAGTTCTTCGTCACGCGTCCACCTTCGTCTCGTCGGTCGGTGCGGCTGCTCGAGCGGGGGCGTCGCCGCCCGCGAGCAGCAGGTACAGGACGGCCATGCGGACCGCCACGCCGTTGGCCACCTGCTCGACGATGACCGCGCGCGTCGAGTCCGCGGCGTCCGCGGAGATCTCCAGGCCACGGTTCATCGGTCCGGGGTGCAGCACGATCGCGTGCTCGGGCAGCAGGGCCAGGCGGCGCGCGTCCAGCCCGTAGCGACGGGTGTACTCCAGCGGGCTCGGGAAGAACCCGCCGCCCGCGCTCGACATCCGCTCGCGCTGCACCCGCAGCATCATGATGGCGTCGGGCTTCTCGTCGGCCAGGACCTCGTCCAGGTGGTAGGACACCCGGGCCGGCCAGGCACCGACCCCGACGGGCAGCAGCGTGGGGGGCGCGACGAGCACGACCTCGGCGCCCAGCGTGTGCAGCAGGTGCACGTTGGACCGGGCCACCCGGCTGTGCAGGACGTCGCCGACGATCGCGATCCGCAGGCCCGTCAGGTCACGGCCGGTGACGTCGCCGGGGCCCGCCAGGTGGCGGCGCAGCGTGTAGGCGTCGAGCAGCGCCTGCGTCGGGTGCTGGTGCATCCCGTCGCCGGCGTTGATGACCGCCCCGTGCGTCCAGCCCGACGTCGCGAGCGTGTGCGGCGCCCCGGACGCGTGGTGCCGGATGACGACCGCGTCGGCGCCCATCGCCTGCAGGGTCAGCGCGGTGTCCTTGAGCGACTCGCCCTTGGAGACGCTGGAGCCCTTGGCGGAGAAGTTGATGACGTCCGCCGACAGGCGCTTCGCGGCCGTCTCGAACGAGATGCGCGTGCGCGTGGAGTCCTCGAAGAACAGGTTGACCACCGTGCGGCCGCGCAGGGTGGGCAGCTTCTTGATCTCGCGCGCCTGGGTGGCGGCCATCGAGCCCGCGGTGTCGAGGATGCGGACGGCGTCGGTGACGTCGAGGTCCGCGGTGGACAGCAGGTGCTTCATCGGGTGCCTCCCTCGATGAGGACGGCGTCGCGTCCGTCGCTCTCCTCGAGCAGCACCCGGACGCGCTCGCTCGTGGACGTCGGCAGGTTCTTGCCCACGTAGTCGGCGCGGATCGGGAGCTCGCGGTGGCCCCGGTCGACGAGGGCCGCCAGCTGCACCGCGCGCGGGCGGCCGAGGTCGCTGATCGCGTCGAGGGCCGCGCGGATGGTGCGGCCGGAGTAGAGGACGTCGTCGACGAGCACGACCACCCTGCCGTCCAGCCCGCCGCCGGGGATGTCCGTGGCGCCGATGGTCCGGGTGGGGTGGTGCGCGAGGTCGTCGCGGTACATCGTCACGTCGAGGCTGCCCACCAGCAGGGCGGGGTCGAGACCGGGCTCGACCGCGACCAGGCGCTCCGCCAGCCGACGGGCGAGCGGCAGGCCACGGGTGGGGATGCCCAGCAGGACGACGTCGGAGCCGCCCTTGTTGCGTTCGAGGATCTCGTGCGCGATGCGCGTGAGGGCCCGGTTGATCTCCGGGGCGCCGAGGACCACGTTGGCGTCGTCGTCGACGCTGTCTGGTCCAGCAGGTGCGGGCGCGGGCGTGCCAGTGCTCATGAAGCAAGCTCCTTCCCCGCCTCACAGGACGGGTCTTAAAGGAATGTCTCGCCGAGCACTCTACCTGCTAGCCCGGGGGCTCGATCGCCGCGGCCAGGACCGCGATGAGCAGCGGGTGCACGACCTCGCCCGGGAGGGCCTCCAGCGTCGCCATGACCCCGGCGAGCTCGTCGGGAAGCCCTTCGGTGAGCACCCGTCCGGCCAGCGACGGGTCCGGGACCGCGGCGGGCACGCCACGCACCGCGTCAGCGGCGGCCACCAGCGCGTCGACCAGCTCGTCGACCACCCGGACGGTCACGGCGGTGATGGTCAGGTGGGCCGTGCGGGGCAGGACCGACCCGTCGGGCTGGGCCATCGCGGGCTGCGCCTGGAGCAGGAACCCACGGCGCCGGACCTCGTCGACGAGGGTGAACGGGTCGACCCGCTCGGCGACGGGCAGGGTGTCGTCCGTGGCGAGCGCGAGGAGCGGACCGGTGGGCGCGCCGACGACGCGCAGCCCGCGGATCGTGCCGACCGCCTCGACCAGGCGGGTGGTGGCCCGCCGCGTCTCAGTGACGAGCCCGGCGAGCCCGTCCGTGCCGAGCACCTGCAGGACCGCCCACGCGGCGGCCATCGATCCGGCCCCGCGCGAGCCCAGCATCGTCGGGTTGACCACGGGGTACCCGGGCCACGCCGTCGTCGCGAAGTACTGGGCGTGGTGCCGCTCGCGCGCGCGGTAGAGCACCACCGAGGCACCCTTGGGGGCGTAGCCGAACTTGTGCAGGTCCGCCGAGATCGAGGTGACGCCGGGGACGGCGAGGTCCCAGGCCTGGTCCACGTCCCCCCACCACGGCAGGACCCACCCGCCGACGCAGGCGTCCACGTGGCACGCGACCCCGCGCTCCGCCGCCCCCGCGGCCACCTCGGCGACCGGGTCGATGGCGCCGAACGGGTAGCTCGGTGCGCTCACGACGACGAGGGCCGTCCGCTCGTCGACCTCGGCCAGGACGTCGGCGGCCGACGGCGTGCCCGTCGTCGGGTCGACCGGCACGGCCACGACGTCGAGGTCCAGGTAGTGCGCCGCCTTGTGGAACGCCGGGTGCGCGGTGGTGGGCAGGACGAGGGTCGGTCGGGCGTGCGCACGCGCGGGGTCGGCCGCGCGCCACAGGTCGCGGGCGGACTTCACCGCGAGCATGCACGACTCGGTGCCGCCGGACGTGACGGACCCGACGGTGCCGGCGTCGCCGTGCAGGACGTCGCGGGCGAACGCGACGAGGCCGCGCTCGAGCGCCGCGACGGACGTGAACGTGGTCGGGTCGAGCCCGTTGACCGGCAGGAAGAGGCGGACCGCCTCGGCGGCGACCTCGTCCAGGTCCGGGCGGCCGGGGTCGTAGACGTAGGACAGCACGCGCCCGCCGTGCGTCGGCGGGTCCGCGGCCCGCAGCGCCGCGAGGTCGGCCAGGACGTCGTCGGTCGAGCGTCCGATGCTCATGAGCGGGTCTCCTTCGAGGGGACGGCGGGCGCGTCGACGACGGCCTCCGACAACGGGTAGCGCGCCAGCGGCAGCAGGCTGAGGAACGCGAGCGCGGCAGGCAGCACGGAGAACGCGACCGCGATGCCGGTGAGCGCCGACGCGGGCTGGTCGACCACGGCGTCGCCGGTCCGGGAGACGAACCCGGTGGCCGCGAGCATGCCGAGCACGAGCGTCGGTCCGAGCGCGAGCCCCGCCGTCTCCCCCGCGGTCCACACACCCCCGAGGACACCGGCCCGGTCGACCCCGCTCTCGCGCGCGTCGACCGCCGCCACGTCCGGCAGCATGGCCAGCGGGTACAGCTGCATCCCGGCGTACGCGAGCCCGGCGAGCGCGACCGACACGTACACCCACTCGCCGGGTGCCCACCGCATCGGCAGCAGCGACAGCGCGGCGAGGGCGAAGAGGGTCGTCGCGCCGGCGAGCGCGCGCCGCTTGCCGATCCGGCGGCTGAGCCGGGTGGCGAGCGGCATCACGAGCAGCGCGGGCGCGACGAGCGCGGCGAACAGGAACGTCACCGCGCCCTCGGAGCCGAGCGAGTAGGTCGCGACGTACTGGGCGCCGGCGAGCATCGCCCCCGTGGCCAGCGCCTGGAGCACGAACGTCGACAGCAGCCGGCGGAACGCGGGGAGCTCGCGCAGGGTCGCGAGCCCGAGCCGCAGGGCGTCACCCCGTCGCTCCGGGCGGGGTGCGACCGGTGCTGCGGCCGGGACCGCGATGCCCGTCCGGCGGGGCGCACCCCACCAGGCGGCGAGCATGCCCAGCCCGATGACGAGGCCACCGACCAGTCCCATCGCCGCGTAGCCCGCGCGGCCACCACCGGCCGCGTCCCGCACGAGCGGACCACCGGCGCCGAACGCCAGGATCGCGACGGCGAGGACGGCGATCCGGGGGGCCAGCAGCCGGGTCCGGGAGTCGTAGTCGGGGGCGATCTCCGCGGGGAGCGCGATGTACGGGACCTGGAAGATGCTGAACGCCGTCGCCGCGGCGACGAACGCGACGACGACCCACGCGGCCGCGGCCGGGCCTGTGAGGGCGGTCGGCGTGGCGAAGAGCGCCGCGAACAGGAGCGGAAGGCTGACTGCACCGGTGAGCAGGAACCGCCGTCGGCTGCCGTGCCGCGCCGCGGAGACGTCGGACCGGGCCCCGATCAGCGGGTCGATCAGGACGTCCCAGACCTTCGGGACGGTGACGACGAGGCTCGCGAGCCCTGCGGCGACCCCGAGGGTGTCCGTCAGGTAGTAGGCGAGGACGAGGCCGGGCAGCGTCCCGAACCCCCCGGTCCCGACGGAGCCCAGCGCGTAGCCGACGACGGTGCGCCGCGGCAGCACCACGGGGGCGGAGGTCGAGGTCATCGCTGCATGATGCCAGCCCAGTTGTCCCAGTCACCCGGATGCCACGTCATCCCAGGGCGGGGACGTGACGATTCCCCTCTCGTGCTCGGAACCGTTCCCTCGTGGGTCACCGTGCTGCAGCTGCTGGCTGCAGGGTTGGTCGCCGGCTTCTGCGCGCTCCAGTGGGTGTGGTGGCGTGGCGAGGTCCGGCCCGCCAGCGCCGCGTGGTCCCTGGCCTGGTCCCTCGTCATGTCGCTGATCCTGCTGGCCGGCGGGCTGTACGCCCTGACCACGCCCGGCTCGGTGCGCGACGTCCTCGTCTTCGTCCACGCGCAGCTCGTCGCGGCCTTCCTCGTCATGGCGATCCCCGCGACGCGGGCGATCGCGGGCGGTCCCAAGATCCGGTACTGGCTCTGGGCGGCCATCGCCCTGTTCCTCGCGCGCGCCGGGTTGTGGTGGGTGCCGCTCGACGAGTACATCGCCGACGCCGAGGTCCTGGCCGCGGCACTCCTGCTGATCCCGACCGCGGTCGTCGTGTCGTACGTCGTCGTGGCCGTCGGCCGCACGCGGCTCACCGGGTTCGGCTCGCTCCTGGTCGTCGCCGGCGCCGAGTCGCTGGCGCTCTTCACCGCGAGCGTCGTGGTCCGCGACCACACGTTCGGTCCGATGTTCGGGGCGTTGTGGGCCATCCCCCTGGCCGTCGGCATCGAGGTCCTCGCGCTGTACCGGCTCCGGGACGCGCAGGACGCCGCGGTCCGGCAGAACCAGATGCGCGACGCGCTCGCCCGGCTGGCCAACTCGGCCTGGTTCGTCAAGGACGCCGACGGGCTGCTGCTCACCGCGCGCGACGAGGCGCGCACGATCCTGCGCGACCCGAGCATCGAGGGGTCGTTGCGCCCGATCGCGCGCGACCGCTTCGTCACCGAGCTGTTCTCGTCGGACAAGATCGAGCACTCCCCGCAGGCGCGCACGTTCCTCATCGACCTCGCGCAGATCGTGTCCGCCGCCGCCGAGCGCTACCAGCTCAGCGAGCGGCTGCACGTCACCGCGTTCGCCGACCCGTTGACGCGTCTGCCGAACCGGCGCGCCGTCGAGGAGCACCTCCTGGCGATGCTCGAGCGGGCGAACGTCGAGCGCACCCGCGTCTCCCTCATCTACTGCGACCTCGACGGGTTCAAGCGCGTCAACGACTCGTTCGGGCACGCCCACGGGGACGCCCTCCTGGTCCGGGTGTCGGACTACCTGCGGAACGCGCTCGGCGAGTACGACTCCTACGTCGGGCGCGTCGGCGGCGACGAGTTCGTCATCGTGCTGGCCCGGGCCCCGCAGGACGTCGACCTGGTCGTCATCGCCCGGTCCATCCGGGAAGGCTTCATCGACCGCAACGGCGGGAGCCGCCCGGCGCGCCTCACGGTCGGGGTCGCCACCTGGCTGCCCGGCGACGTCGTCGACGCCGATGCGCTGGTCCGGCACGCGGACACCGCGATGCTCGAGGCCAAGCGCTCCCGGTCCGGCTTCCGGGTCTTCGACCGTGCGCTGCGGCGACGGGTCGAGGCCGAGCGGCACCAGCGCGCCGCGCTCGAGGAGGCGGTGGCCGAGGGGCACTTCACCGCGTACTTCCAGCCGATCGTCGACGCGGAGACCCTGGAGATCGTCCAGGTCGAGGCGCTCGCGCGGTGGGACCACCACGGTCACCTGATCCTGCCGGCCGACTGGCTCGAGCTTGCCGAGGAGTCGGGGCTCATCGTGCCGATCGGGCTCGAGGTGCTCCGGCAGTCCCGGCGCGCGCTCGAGCGGTTCCAGATGCCGGTCTCGGTGAACGTCGCGGCCCGGCAGCTGGCCGAGCCGGACGCGCTGGAGCAGATCGAGACCGCCTGGGGTGACGCCTTCTGGGAGCACCTCACGCTGGAGATCACCGAGAGCGCCCTGGTCCAGACGTCGTCGGCGGTGCCGGTGCTGTCCGAGCTGCGGGCCCGTGGTGCGCGGATCGCCGTCGACGACTTCGGGACCGGCTACAGCTCGCTGGCCCGCATCGCCCGGCTCCCCGTCGACGAGCTGAAGATCGACCGGTCGTTCGTGCGGGACATGGGCACCGAGCGCGGCCGCGGCGTGGTCCGGGCGATCGTCGCGCTGGCGAGCACCCACGGCCTGGCCGTGGTCGCGGAGGGCGTCGAGACGCCGCACCAGCTCACCGCGCTGGCCGAGATGGGCGTGACCCGCGTGCAGGGCAACTTCCTCGGCCGGGCCGCCCCGAACCTTCCCGTCCGGGGGCCCCGGCCGGCCACCGGTGCGACCGCGATCGTGCCCGAGCGGGCCCGGCCCCTGCGCGCGATCGGGGTGCCGACGCCGAACGCCAGCCGCGACGGCTCGCGGCTGGCGACGGTCCGACGGCGCGGCTGACGTCCTACTGGACGGCGGCGTCCGCGGCGATGGAGGACGAGACGCTGGAGACCAGGTCGTCCCAGAGCAGGTGCGGCTCGCCGGCGCGCGTGATGATGAGGTGCTCCGAGCCTCCCCAGTACGTCCAGACCGCGGCCATCTGCGGGATCGAGGGCATCGGCGCACCGTCGGCCCCGGCCGCGGAGAACCCGCGGACCACGGCGTCGTCGGTGATCTGCTCGACCGCCGCCCGCAGCGCGGGTGCACGGCCGCTGTCCTGGTAGATGGTCACCTGCGCCTCCGCGGTCGTCAGGAACTGCGTCACGAAGTCGACTGCCTCCGCCGGGCGCAGGCTGCCGCTGTTGACGAACGCGCCCTGCACCCCCACGAACGGCTGGGACGGCAGCGGCCCTGCCGACGGCACGGGCAGGACGCTGATCGCCAGGCCCGCGTCCACGAACTCCCCCGTGTTCCACGGACCGGTCACGATGTACGGCGAGCGACCTGCCAGGAACGCGGCCTTGGCCACGTCCGCGGTGATCGCCGGGCTCAGCACGCCCTCCTCCCCCAGCGTCGCGAGGTAGTCGGCGAACGCGTGGCCGGCGTCGCCCCCGAGCGCGAGCTGGTCCGAGTACGACCCGTCCTCGTTGGTGGCGAAGACGGGTGCACCGAACGAGGTCTGGAGCGGGTACAGGTGGTATGGGTCGCTCGACGCCTCGGTCTGCTGCACCAGGACCGGGTAGTCGGCCGCTCCCCGCCGGACCAGGTCCTCGCCCTGCGCGACGAGCTCGTCGAACGTGCCGGGYGTCGTGGAGGCCAGCGCGTCGTTGCGGACGAGCGCCACGTTCTCCGTGGACAGGGGGACGCCGTAGGTGACGTGGTCGTACGCCATGGCCTCGACCGCCACGGGCACGAACGCCGCAGGGTCCGGGAGGTCGATCGCGAGGACCTTGCCCGCGACGACGAGCGCTCCCAGCCAGTCGTGCGCGCCGACGAGGATGTCCGGACCGTCGCCGCGGTCGGTGGCGCCGGCGAAGTCGTCGCGGATCGTCTCGTTGTCCTTGCCGACGACGTCGACGACGATGCCGGTCTCGGCGGTGTACTGCTCCCCGAGCGCCTCCAGCGTCGCGGTGCGTGACTCGTCGGCCCACACGGTGAGGACCGGGTCGGCCTGCCAGGACTCCTGCGTGGCCGCCGCCGAGCAGGCAGTCAGCGGCAGGAGGGCGGCGACGAGGGCGAGGTGGTGGATGCGACGGTGCATCGGGCGCTCCGGGGTGGTCGGCGGGTGACGGCCCGTCGTCGGGCTGTCGCGTGCTGACGCTAGGGAGGCGCCCACCCGTTGCGCAACACGTTGCAGCAACTTGCAGCACGCCGTTTCAGCTCCTCGCGCCACCACCTGCGCGTTCGCCCGCACCGGGCCGTCGGCGATCACCCGGACGGGCGCCGCGTTCGCGAACCGGGCCTTCCACCCATGTCCGGACGCACCGACGCCCGCACACCGTCGGGCGGTGCGCGGGCGTCGGTGTGCGTCAGGCGAGGAGGGTCGGCTTCAGGTCCACGATCCGGCCGAGCAGCCCGTTGACGAACTGCGGCGACTCGTCGGTGGACAGCGACCGTGCCAGCTCGACGGCCTCGTCCACCGCGACGGCGTCCGGGACGTCGTCGTTGAAGAGGATCTCCCACGTGCCGAGCCGCAGCAGGGCACGGTCGACGGCGGGCATGCGGTCGATGGTCCAGCCGTGCGCGTGCGTCGCGAGCAGCTCGTCGATGCGGTCCTGCTCGGCGATCACACCCTCGACCAGGTCGACGGAGTACTGCGGGAGCGACGTCTCGGTCCCCGGCTCCGCGATGCGGTCGGCGAGGAGTCCGACGGGGTCGATCCCCCGCTGGTCCGCCTCGAAGAGGACGTCGAGGGCCCGCTTGCGGGCCTTGGAGCGAGCGCCCACCTCAGTCGTTCACGCGGCCGAGGTAGCTCCCGTCGCGGGTGTCCACCTTGACCTTCGTGTTGGCCTCGAGGAACAGCGGGACCTGGATCTCGTAGCCGGTCTCCAGCGTCGCGGGCTTGGTGCCGGCGGACGAGCGGTCACCCTGCAGGCCCGGCTCGGTGTAGGTGACCTCGAGGATCACCGACGGCGGTAGCTCCACGTACAGGGGCACGCCCTCGTTCGTCGCGACCATCGCGTTCTGGTTCTCCAGCAGGAAGTTGGCGACGTCGCCGACCGTGACCTCGGAGATGTGGATCTGGTCGTAGTTGTCCGTGTCCATGAACACGAAGTCCGTGCCGTCCTTGTACAGGTACTGCATGTCGCGCTTGTCGACGTTCGCCGTCTCGATCTTCAGGCCGGCGTTGAACGTCCGGTCGACGACCTTGCCGGACAGGACGTTCTTCAGCTTGGTGCGGACGAACGCGCCACCCTTGCCGGGCTTGACGTGCTGGAACTCGATGACGGTCCACAGCTGGCCGTCGATCTTCAGCACGGTGCCGTTCTTGAGGTCGTTGGTGGTCGCCACGATCGTCGCTTCCTGTCGAGTGAGCTTCTGGGTGGTCCGCCGGAGGCGCGGCCCTGCTGGGGCGTGCGCGGCCTCGACGGCCGCAGACCGCCTACCATCGTACCCGCGCAGGCGGGGTGCACCTTCACAGGCGCGAGGCGATCGCCTCCAGGGCGAGCCGGTAGCCCTCCACGCCGAACCCGGCGATGGTGCCGGTCGCGATGGGACCGATGACCGAGACGTGCCGGAACGACTCGCGGGCGTACGGGTTGGACAGGTGGACCTCGACGAGCACGAGCCCGGCGTGCGTGACCTGCGCGGCCGCGTCCCGCAGCGCGTAGGAGTAGTGCGTGAAGGCGGCCGGGTTCAGCGCGACGTGCGCCCGCGCGTCGACAGCCGCGTGCAGCCAGCCCACCAGCTCCGACTCGTCGTCGGTCTGCCGGACCTCCGCGTCGAGGCCCAGGTCGACGGCCCACTTCTCGACCGCCGACGCGAGCTCGTCGTGGGTGGTCGAGCCGTAGACCTCGGGCTCGCGCACCCCCAGGCGCCCGAGGTTCGGACCGTTGAGCACCAGGACGCGCGTCATGCCCGCGAGCCTAGGCCGACTCGCGCCCGATCGGGGCGAGCCGCGCTGGTCACAGCGAGATCGCGCGCGACGGTGGCGGCGCGCCCTCGCTCACCTCGGCGTACGCGGCGGCCAGCAGCGTCGGGTCAGGACCCTCCAGGCGCACCGGCTTGCCGATGTCCTCCAGGACCACGAACCGCAGCAGGTCGCCGCGCGTCTTCTTGTCGCGGCGCATCGCCGTGAGCAGGCGCTCCCACCGGTCGCCGCGGTACGTCACGGGCAGCCCGAGCGAGGACAGGATCGACCGGTGCCGGTCGACCACCTCGTCGGAGAGCCTGCCGGCGAGACGCGCGAGCTCGGCGACGTAGATCATCCCGACCGACACGGCGGCACCGTGGCGCCACTGGAAGCGCTCGACCTGCTCGATCGCGTGCGCGAAGGTGTGCCCGTAGTTGAGGATCTCTCGCAGCCCGCCCTCGCGCAGGTCCTGCTCGACGACCCGCGCCTTGACGACGACCGCCCGCTCGATGAGCTCGAGCAGAACCGGCGAGGCCGCCGCAGCCACGGGGTCGGTGAGCAGCTCCGTGTGCTCCTCCACCAGCTCGAGGATCCGGGGGTCGGCGATGAACCCGCACTTGACCACCTCGGCCAGGCCCGCGACGAAGTCGTGCCGTGGCATCGACTCGAGGGCGGCGACGTCGCACAGGACGCCCGCGGGCGGATGGAACGCACCGACCAGGTTCTTGCCCTCGGCGGTGTTGATGCCCGTCTTGCCGCCGACCGCCGCGTCGACCATCGCCAGGACGGTCGTCGGCACCTGGACCACGCGGATCCCCCGCAACCACGTCGCGGCCACGAAGCCGCCCAGGTCGGTGGTCGCACCGCCGCCGACCGCGACGATCGCGTCGGTGCGCGTGAAGTCGGCCTGCCCGAGCACCTGCCAGAGGAAGGCGGCGACCTGCGCGGTCTTGGCCTCCTCGGCGTCGGGGACCTGGGCGACGAACGCCTCGTAGCCGTGCGCCTTGAGGTCCTCGCGGATCAGGTCCGCCGTGGTGGCGAGGGCCGCGGGGTGGACCACGAGCACCCGACGGGCCTCCGAGCCGACCAGGCCCGGCAGCGCGCCGAGCAGGTTCCGGCCGAGGACGACGTCGTAGGGACGCTCGCCACCGACGTGCACGGTGCGGGTCTCAGACATGCTCGGCTCCCTCGGTGGTGGCGGTGCGGGCCGCGGCGAGCTCCTGCTCGATCCGCTCGGCGACGTCGAGCGGCCGCAGGGCGTCCGTCACGACAGTGAGGCTGGCGAGGGCCTCGTAGACCGGGCGGCGCGCGTCCATGAGCGCCTGCCACTGCGCGCGGGGGTTGCCGAGCAGCAGCGGCCGCGACTGGTTGAAGCCGACGCGGGGAGCGGCGTGTGCCAGCGACACGTCGAGGAACACGATGACCCCGCCGGACTCCCGGTAGGCCTCGAGGGCCGCGCGACTGGCGGGATCGAGCACGGCTCCCCCACCGAGGGCCAGCACGCCGTCGTGCGCGGCGAGCGCCGTCGCGACGGCGTCCCGCTCGAGCGCACGGAAGTGCGGTTCGCCGTCGTCGACGAAGATCTCGGCCACGGTCTTGCCCGCGAGAGTCTCGATGTCGCTGTCGGTGTCCCTCGAGGCGAGCTGCCACCGCTCGGCCAGCGCGAGGGCCACGGACGACTTCCCGGAGCCGGGTGGGCCGATGAGGACGAGGCGGGGGGCGGTCGAGGCAGCAGCAGGCACAGCCAGCAGGGTAGTGCGCCGGGGACGCTGGCCCGCGCGGGCGATTGCTCGACAAAGTTTGCCCGGGGCGCTCAACACGGTCGCCCGGAGTGCCGACACAGGACGAGACCGCTGTATCTACGCGCGCCCCGGAGGCCACGCTGTGTTGAGACGTCCCCTTGCTGCGATCGTGACCGGAGCCCTCACGGCCTCGCTCATGATCGCCGGCACGCTCCCGGCCCAGGCCGCCGCCGTCGAGGCCCCGCYGACCCACGACGCCGTCGTCGACTCCGACGGCGACCTCCGGCTCAGCTGGGAGTCGACCCCCGGGGCGTCCGCGTACAAGGTCGAGGTGGCGACGACGCCGACGTTCGACTCCGGCACGGTCATCGCCGGCGTGGAGACGTACGCGGTGTCGTGGGTGCCGACGACGGTGCTCAGCGCCACGGAGGCGCGGACGCTCTACTGGCGCGTCGYGGCGTTCAGCAGCGGGACGTCGGCCACGTCGCGGGGCAGCTACTCCCCCGCGCAGGGCTTCGACACCGATGCGATGGCCACCCCCGAGCTCGTGCGCCCGTCCTCCGGTGCCACGGTGAACTACCCGACGCCGGTCACGTTCGGGTGGGAGCCGGTTCCCGGCGCGGTCAGCTACACGTTGCAGTACTCGCCGGACAGCTCCTTCCCCACCGAAGCCGTCCGCCCGCTCGTGACGACCACGGCCACCAGCTACACCCCGGACGTCCCCCTCGAGCGCATGAACGGCGGGGAGATCATCACCTGGAACTGGCGCGTCCGCGCCAACTTCTACTCCGGCTCCGCGACCGAGCTCGTCGGTCGTTGGTCGGGCGGCTCGACCTTCACCATCGACTGGACGTCTGCTGCCTCGAAGCCGTCGCTCCTCACGCCGGCGAACTGGACGTCGCCGAGCAACCCGGCCATCTCCGACGTGGTGTTCTCGTGGACCCCGGTGCCGGGCGCGGCGTCGTACAAGGTCGTGGTCGGCGTCTCGAAGGACAGCACGCTCGTCACGGGCGTGCTGGCCGGTGCGGGCGGTACCACCTCCACGACCACGTTCGTGCCCGAGGTCGCCCTGCTGGACCAGAACTACTACTGGCAGGTCATCGCCTACGACACCGCCGGACGTGCAGGCGTCCCCTCGGAGATCCGCCAGTTCCAGAAGCAGTGGGGCGCCCAGACGTCCCCGACCGTCGCGGTCGGTGCGGCGACGACGTACCCGGTGCCCAACGTGGGCGGCACGGACATGCTCAGCGCGCCGGAGATGAGCCTCG
The DNA here is from genome assembly GCF_054049655.1 of Cellulomonas sp. P5_C5. NCBI lineage: Bacteria > Bacillati > Actinomycetota > Actinomycetes > Micrococcales > Cellulomonadaceae > Cellulomonas > Cellulomonas sp. P5_C5. Next base: position 77,744 of record NZ_JBFULY010000018.1, read on the forward strand.
ACACCTTCCAGCTCTCGTGGCAGCCGGTTGCCCGGGCCACGATGTACGAGGTCGAGGTCGTGCCCCTCAACGGCGACCCCCGTCTCACCTGCCACACGGCGTCGACGTCGGTGACGGTGATCGAGGAGTACATCGCGGGTGCGGGCCTGCCCAGCGCCCTCGACGGCGCGGACGACTGCCTGTGGACGCAGACCGAGGCCGAGCGCATCCAGCCTGACCAGACCTATCGCTGGCGGGTGCGCGCGGTCGACTACACCGGAGCGGCGACCACGACCATCAAGACCTTCCCGCTGCCCACGGGCACCGTGGTGAGCGACTGGTCCGACCCCGAGGACGCCGGTCACCCCGACCGTGCGCGCTACGTCCGGGTCACCGCCCGGGCCACGACCACGGCGACCGGGTCGGAGCCTGACGCGACGGCGTTCGCGGCGCAGTACGTCTCAGGTCAGCCCTCGCCGGTCTTCTCCTGGAACCCGACGCTGAACGCGGACGGCTACGACGTCACGATCGCCACGAACTCCGCGATGACGACGCAGGTCGCGACGATCCGCACGCAGGGCACGGTGCTGCGTGCGACCGGAGTCTTCGACGACAACACGACCTCACTGCCCTACTACTGGCAGGTCCGTCCGTTCATCCACATCGGGAACGCGATCGCGTACATCGCCGACGGGTCGTCCGCTCACCCGAGCTGGATCAAGGGATCCACCGCGACCGACCTGGTCGGGGTGACCAACCCCGTCGCGGTCTCCGCGGACGGGACCACCGTGCTGTCCTGGCGCCCGCAGGGCGCCAGCGCACCGCTGGACGGCGGTTCGCGCGGGTACCTCGTCACGATCCTCAACGCCGACGGCACCGAGGTCGGCAGCGCCAAGGTCGAGTACCCCTCGTACGTGGCGCGCAACCCGAGCACACGCAAGCCCTTGAAGGACGGCTCGTACAAGTTCACGGTCGCCCCCCTGGACGCCAACGGGACCGCGGGCCGCGCGTTCGCACCCCCGCGCGACTTCACCGTGACGACGCCGAAGCCCGTCGCGGGTAGCTCGGTCGTCGGCTCGTCCAGCGCGACCCTGCGCTGGACGACGCCCGTCGCGGCCACGCGCTACGAGGTCGAGTACTGGAACCTGAGCACGCCGGGGACCAAGACCAAGGTCGGCGGCGCGAGCCTGAACAAGCAGACGGCGATGACGGTCAAGGACCTGGCGCCCGGCTCGTACGGGTGGCACGTCCGATCCGCCGACGAGGCCGGCGGCTTCTCCCCGTGGAGCACGGACGCGACCGTGGTCATCGCCACGCGGAGCCCGCTGCTGACGACGGGTGGCGGGACCGTCCTGTCCACGGCGCACCGCGTCCTGGACTGGGACCCGGTTCCCGGCGCCTCGCGCTACATCGTGCAGTGGGCTGCCACCTCKGGCGGCGTGGCCAGCGCGGTCGGCTACGAGACCGTGGCGACGTCGTTCGCCCTGCCGACGTCCGTCGCCTTCGGCACGACGTACTCGTGGCGGGTCCGGGCGGTGTACGAGAAGTTCAACGCCTCGACCGGCTCGACGCGCGTCTCGCTCGGGACGTCGGCCGAGAGCACGTTCGGCACGCGGACCGTTCCGGGCATCCCGACGATCCAGACCCCGACCGTCAGCGGGAACGGCCTCAACGTGACGTGGACCCTGCTCGCCGGGTCGGCCACGGGGACCGAGACCGGGATCACGGGGTACGTGGTGCGCTACCGCGTCAAGGCCACACCCGAGAACGAGTGGACGCTGGTCTACCCGTCGTCGTCGACCGTCGCAGCCAGCAAGCTGCTCACCGGTCTGGAGCACAGCACCACGTACGAGGTCGGCGTCAGCGCCCTCTCGGACCAGGGCCAGGGCCAGTGGTCGGCGACCGTCTCCAAGGCGACCGCGGGCCCGCCCGGAGCACCCACGAACCTCGTGCTCACACCGGGGGCCAACACCCTCAAGGTGGCGTGGAAGCTCCCGGCCAACGGCGGGTCGGCCCTCACCGGCATCATGGTGCGCTACCAGCGCACCACGGGCGGCGACTGGACCGAGGTCCCGCTCCTGCCGTCCACGACCAGCTACACGATCACCGGGCTGACCGCGAACGCGGGCTACCTCATCGAGGTCACGGCCAGCAACGCGATCGGCACGGGCCCCGCGGCCACCGCCGACGCGGTCGTCTCCCCGCCGCCGGGGGCGCCCACGGGGATCACGTACACCCGCGGCAACGCCTTCGTCCAGGTGTCCTGGAAGGCCCCGGTCAACACCGGCGGCTCGGCCCTGACGGGCTTCGTGGTGGAGATCCGGGAGTACAACCCCGCGACGACCACCTGGAGCGCCTGGACGACGAGGACGACGGTGTCGGCCTCCACGCTCACCTACAAGGCGACGGGCCTCACCAACGGCACGACGTACGGGCTCCGCGTCCGGGCGAAGACGGCGCTGGGCACCGGCTCACCGTCGTCGGTCGCGCAGGCCACCCCGGCCAAGCCGCCGACAGCGCCCAGCGGCATGGGCGGGAAGAGCGGCGGCTGGTCCTGACCCGCCACTCGCCGGGCGCCTCCCGCTGACGCCCGGCACCACGAAGGCCCGGCCCCCTGGGGGCCGGGCCTTCGCCGTGGAGCCGTGCGGTCAGCTGAGCAGGTCCGGGATCGCGGCGACGTACGCCTCGAGGTTGCGCCGGACCTCGGGGACCGAGTCTCCCCCGGTCTTGGCGAGCAGCGCGTCCGCCAGCACGAGCGCGACCATCGCCTCGGCGACGACGGCCGCCGGCGGGACGGCACACACGTCGGAGCGCTGGTGCTGCGCCTTGGTGGCCTCGCCCGTCGCCGTGTCGACCGTGTCGAGCGCGCGCGGCACCGTCGAGATCGGCTTCATGGCCGCCCGCACGCGCAGGACCTCACCGTTGGTCATGCCGCCCTCCACGCCACCCGCCCGGTTGGTGCGACGCACGATGCGCCCGGACGCGTCACGCTCGATCTCGTCGTGCGCCTGCGAGCCGCGCCGGGCCGCGGTGCGGAACCCGTCGCCCACCTCGACCCCCTTGATCGCCTGGATCCCCATGAGCGCGGCGGCGAGCTGGGCGTCGAGCCGCCGGTCGGAGTGCACGTACGAGCCCAGGCCGGACGGCAGGCCGTAGGCGAGCACCTCGACGACGCCGCCGAGGGTGTCGCCGTCCTTGTGGCACTCGTCGATCTCGGCGACCATCGCGGCCGAGGTGGCCGCGTCGAAGCAGCGCACCGGGTCGGCGTCCAGCGCGGCGGTGTCGTCCGGCGTCGGCTGCGCCGCTTCGTCGGGCGCGAACACGGGACCGATGCTCACGAYGTGCGAGACGAGGCGGATGCCGGCGGCCTGCTCGAGGAACCGTGCCGCGACGGTGCCGAGCGCCACCCGGGTCGCGGTCTCCCGGGCGCTGGCGCGCTCGAGCACCGGCCGGGCGTCGTCGAAGCCGTACTTGCGCATCCCGACGAGGTCGGCGTGCCCGGGGCGCGGCCGCGTGAGCGGGGCGTTCCGCGCCCGCAGCAGCACGTCGGGGTCCTCCACGGGGTCCGACGACATCACGTCGACCCACTTGGGCCACTCGGTGTTCCCGATCTCGATCGCGACGGGTCCGCCCTGCGAGAGACCGTGCCGCACACCGGCGAGGACGCGGACGGCATCCTGCTCGAACTTCATGCGCGCACCGCGGCCGTAGCCGAGACGGCGCCGGGCGAGGGCGTCCTGGATGTCGGAGCTCTGCACCTCGACGCCGGCCGGGAGGCCCTCGAGGATGCCGACGAGCGCCGGGCCATGGGACTCACCGGAGGTCAACCAACGCAGCATGAAGCGCATCATTCCATGGTGTGGTCATGACGAAGGGCCGGGTCCGCCTGGTGGCCGGTGCCGGTCGGTGCGGAGGCCGCCGTCGGCTTCAGCACGTAGATGTACCCGCTGATGGTGAGCTCGACGTCGCCGACCTTGGTGGCCGGCCGGCCACCGGACGCCTCCGCGTCGCCCTGCCCCGTCCCGCGGAGCGCGGTGACCAGGAAGAGCCGCTGCCCCTGGGCCTGCAGGCTCGACAGGAAGGTGGTCGCGTTCGCCACCCCGCCCAGGACCGTGATGTCCACGGGCACGGCCACGAAGCCCTCGATGGGCGCCGGGCCGGTCGGGGCCGCCGGCTCGACGACCTCGCCGTCCGCAGGTGCGGGCGTGGCCTCGGCCTCGCCGCCCTCGGTGGTCTCGGCCGGGTCCACGACGACGGGCTCGGGCTGCGTCAGCACGGGCGCCACGTCGGTMGGCACGCCGGGGACGACGGAGACCACGGTGAGGCCCGCTGCGAGGCCGAGCGCGTCGATCTGACGGGTGTACCCGGTCAGGTCGGCCTCGGTCGGGATCTCGACCTGGGCCGCTGCCAGCTCGGCCTTGTACTCGTCGAGGTGCTCGAACTGCTTCTTCAGCGTGGCCAGCTGCAGCCGCAGCTGGTCGTTGCGCGCCTCGGCGGACTCCGCGTCGGCCGTCGCGACGGATGCCGAGTCGAGCGTCGGCGAGATGGCGACGAACCAGCCGCCGACCATGATCAGCACTGCGACGACGACCGCGCCGCCGATCCAGGTGGAGGTCTTCCCACCCATGTCACTCACCTTCCGAGCTGAAGCGGTTGCTGTACGCGGTCTCGTTGACCTGGACGGTCCCGGTGATCTCGTAGTAGACGTTCTTCTCGTCGTCCTCGGCGATCGTGGCCTCGGACACCCACGCGTCCCCGAACCCGGGGACCGAGTTCAGGCCGTCGATCCACGCCGCCGTGTCCGGGAGCGTCTTGCTGTGGGCGGTGAACGCCAGACGGGAGACGCTCGGTGCCTGCAGCGGGTCCGTCGCGACCTCCGGGGCCAGCATCGGCGTCGCGCCGGACATCTCGAACGACGTGAGCTTCACGTCGGCCGGCATCACGGCGAAGACCGCGAAGATGTAGGGCGTCCACTCGACATCGGTCGAGAAGCCGAGCTCCTGGGCCTCGGTCGCACGCTGGAGCTCCCCGAGCACCTGCGGGACCTCCGCGTACTTGGCCTGCTGCTGCGTGAGCTGCGCGGTCTCGGCCTGGGCGTCCGACAGCCGCGAGTTGGCGAGGCCGAGCTGGGCGAGCGCTCCGACGTACGCCACGACGACCACGAGGAGCACGGCAATGAGCCCGAAGGCGAGGAGCCGCTTCGTCCGGCCGAGTGCGCGTCGCKCACGGATGCCGGGAGGCAGGAGGTTGACCTGCGCCAGAGCGTTGGGGTTGGTCACCGACCCCTTGGCCGCCGGCTTGGCGGTCCGTTCGAGCAGGGATGTCATGCTGCCACTCCGAACGCGAGGCCCAGCGGGATCGCCAGGAGGTGCTGGTTGTCGTGGTGCCCGTGCTCGAGACCGGCTCCGGGAGCCACCCGCAGGGTGCTGAGCGGCTGGCMGACGGTCACCGGGACGCGGCACGCGCTCGAGAGGTACTGCCCGAGACCGGGAAGCTGCGAGCCGCCGCCCGTGAGGACGACGACCTCGGCCGACGAGCCCGGGTTGCTGCTCGCGTAGTAGACGAACGTGTTGCGGATCGCCTCGATGAGCGAGGTCGTGACCGTACGGATCGCCTCGACGCCGCGCTCGAGCTCGGGGCCGACCGCGTAGCCGATCCCGATCTGCCGCTTGGCCACCTCGGCGTCGGCCATCGTGATGCCGAGTGCACCGGCGACGGCCTCGGTCACGTCCTGGCCGCCCGAGGGCAGCATGCGGATCAGGCGCGGCTGACCGCCGGCCACGATCACGACGGTGGTCACGCGGGCGCCCACGTCGACGAGGGCGAACTCGCGACCCGCCAGCTCCCCACGCGCCATGACCCGGGTCAGGGCGAGCGCCCCGAGGTCGACCATCATCGGCCGCAGACCCGCGGCCTCGACGGCCTCGGTGTTGGCGTGCACGGTGTCCTTGGTGGCGGCGACGAGCAGCCCGCGCAGCATCCGGCCGTGCTCGCCGTCGAACGACCCCGTCGGCACGTAGTCCAGGACGGCGTCCTCGATGGCCACCGGGAGCATGTCCTGCACCTGGTACGGCAGCGACGACCKGATCTGCGCGATGGGCATCCACGGCAGGTCCAGGTCACGCACGATCACGCGCTGGTTGCCCACGCCGAGGACGACGTTCTTGTGGCTGAACTTGTGCTGGGACCAGAGACGGCGGATCGCGGTGGCCACGGTGGACGACTCGGCGACCTCGCCGTCGCGGATCGCGCCGGGTGGCAGCGCCACCTCGCCGTACCGAACGACGGTCGGCTGCGCGGTGCGCGCAGGGCCGCCGCTGCCGAACTCGACCTCAGCAGCACGCACATGCGTGGTGCCGATGTCGAGTCCGATGACTCTCGACTTGGCCACGTGACTTTCCCTTCGACCGTGAGCAATGACTCCGAATGGACTATCGGCCGTGCCGGTCCATGTCTTGAGGCCGAGGGCACCGACGAAATCGGTGCAGATCAGAGCATCAGGTCGAGATACGCCTGGAAGATCTGCTCGCCCCACACGATGCCGACGGCGGCGCCGAGCAGCATCCAGGGGCCGAAGGGGATGCCGGTCTTGCGCCCGGCGCGACGCAGCAGCAGGAGGCCGACCGAGAAGACCCCGCCGAGGACGAACGCCGCGAAGGAGCCGACGGCCAGGGCGCCCCAGCCGACCCACCCGAGGTAGAGGCCGAGCACGCCGGCGAGCTTGACGTCGCCGAAGCCCATCCCCTTCGGGTAGGCGAAGACCACGACGAAGTAGAACGTCCACAGGACGGCGCAGCCGATGCCCGCGCGGGCCAGGGCCCACCAGTCGCCGGAGCCCCAGGACGCCAACGCGAGCAGCACGGTTGCGACGACGTACGACGGCAGGACGATCTTGTCCGGCAGCGTCTTGGTGTCGATGTCGATCAGCGCGAGCGCCACCGACACGGCTGTCAGGTACAGGAACGCGGGCAGCGACCAGACGGCCGGCGCGTCGAACCCGATCCCGATCGTCACCAGGACGAAGAGCACCCCGGTGGCCAGCTCCACGAGCGGGTACCGGGACGAGATCGGCGACGAGCAGTCCCGGCAGCGGCCCCGCAGCAGCAGCCACGACACCAGCGGCACGTTGTCCCGGGCCCGGATCGCGTGCCCGCACGTCGGGCACGCGCTGGGTGGGTGGCTGATCGACTCGCCCCTCGGGACACGCCAGATGACGACGTTGAGGAACGAGCCGACCGCCAGCCCGAGCAGGCCGACGAGGGCATAGAGCACGACAGTCACGAGGGTTACCGGTACGTCCCGTCCGCGCCGAACACCGGCGCAATCTCGACCCAGACGTTGACACCGTAGGTGGTCGAGGTCGGGGACAGGAACTTCGGCGGAGCCACGTAGCTGAAGCGCTTGTCGTACTTGTACGCCTTCAGGTACCCGGTGGACACCGTGGCGCCGCTACCGGTACCGACGGTCCCACGGAACTTCTGGGCGATGGCGCCGTTGACCGTCAGGGTGCCGCGCGGGACGCCGCGGTCGTAGTTCTGCACCATGAACGTGTGCGCGACCGACAGGATGGCGGCGTCGATGCGACGGTCGGTGTCGGTGGCCAGCTCGGTGCCCGAGGCGGTGAACGTCCGACCGGTGCAGTTGAACCGGGACCCGGACGCGACGCACGTGTACCCGACGGCCACGAGCGCGTCCTTCTGCGACGTGGTGCGGTCGGTGAGGGTTGTCGCCGCCGAGGCGGTCTGCTTCTCCGGCTTCCACACCCACACGGCGTTCTGGCCGACGAGCCCGAGGATGTCGTCCTCGGAGTTGTCGTAGATGATGTCGTTCGTGATGTAGATGTAGTTCTCCGCTGCGAGCGTCGCCTTGGCGTTCACGACGCCCTCGACGAAGAGGTCGCCGTTGCGGCACCCGTACACGCTGGCGTTGGCGACGTACTCGCCGGCCGCCGGGTAACCCACCGGGTTCCCGGCCGCGTTGCGGATGTTCGTGCCGGTCGGCGCGTGGCTCTCCGCGAGGCACACCGGTGTGCCGGACGCACCGGGCGCCCAGTAGTTCGCGTCGGTGGTCAGCGACGGCACGTTCTGCACGTACACGACGTTGTTGTCCGGCGCGTTGATCTCCTGGCCGGTGGACGAGCCGAGGCCCGTCGCGCCCGGCGTGCCGCAGCCGGAGTTGTTGGTGCCGGAGACCGGGCTGGTCCACTTGGTCCACGGGGACTTGACCTGCATCTTGCCGTTCGCCTTGAGCACGATCGACGTCGGGCCGGTGTAGAGGCAGCCGGGCCGCGGGACGTCGAGCGGGAGGTCCGGTCGCGTTTCCTTCTTCAGCTCGGTGTTCGTCGCCGGCATCGCGAGGATGGGCTCGTACACCGGCTTGCCCGCGGGCATCGCCGGGAAGGACGGGGTGCCCGTGCCGAAGTAGTTCAGGCCGGTCGTCGGGTTGTACGACGTCGTCGTCCAGCCCTTGAACGTCGGCGTCCCGTCGATCTGGAACGCGTCGTTGGTGTGCAGCGGACCGTCGATGACGTCACCGGTGCGGAAGTTGATCGCGCCGCAGCCCGACGGCGGGCTGGCGGTGCTGCGTCCGGCGTAGCGGTAGATCTCGCACGTCCCGGTGGCACCCGAGATGACCGGGTCGATGATCTCGTAGTTGGTGAAGTACAGGAAGTCGATGAAGCCGCGCTGGCGCAGGTCGGCGACCAGCGAGCGCGTCTCGCCACCGGCCCGGCCGGTGGCGCGCAGGCGCAAGGTGCCCGACGCGTAGTACTTCGAGTTGTCCACCTCGTAGCGGAACTGGGCGGCGCCGCCGGAGCCGGCGATGTTCGCCCAGCTCCCGGACGCACCGACACCGAACGCCGGGTTGGTGGACGCCCCGGTCGGCAGGTGCACGACGCTCGCGGACGCGAAGGTCGCCGCCGGGTTGCCGTAGACGAAGTAGCCGGGGTCGTTGGCCAACCGGCTCTGGTACTCCTCCACCCCGGCGTAGGCGGCCGCCATGGCCGCGTTCCAGTCCTGGTCGCTGCGGGCCTTGCGCTGGGAGCCGACGGCGTAGGACACGGCGGAGATCGCGAGCAGCGCGAGCACCATCGAGACGCCGATGACCATGATGAGGGCCATGCCCTCGTCCCGACGCGGGCCGATCCGGGCCGCGAGAATGCGACGCATCACCTGGACGCTCCTACTCGATCGATACCGCGGTTCGGCAGGCCGACCTGGTTGGTCAGCAGCACGGGGGCCGCCCGGCCGGTGATGTCCGCCTGGACCTGCAGGCGGACCTCGACCAGGGCGATGGTCTTGAGGACGTTCACGTCGGTGATGCCCGTGGAGGGCACGCTKATGACGTTGCAGTCGGGCAGGGTCGCAGCGCAGACGGCCGCGGTGCGGTAGGTGAACAGCCACGGCTCGGTGGCGGCCCGCGTGACGATCTTGCTCGCGATCCGCCGGTTCGAGGCGACCGCGGTCGAGAAGGTCCAGTACGGGTCCGACGCCGCGACCGAGTTCCAGCGCGTCTCCATCAGCTGACGCTGGCTGTTCACGGCGAACTGGATCTTGACCGGCTTCGGGACCGACGCGGTCGTGTCCAGGAACCCGTGCATGATCAGGCTCTCGCGCCCGGCGAAGAGGAAGACCGGCGTGTTGTCGGCGTTGCCGGTGCGACGGATCTCGGTGCCGGAACGCAGCACACGCGTCAGCTCGGACATGCCGATCGCGGCGACGTTCGTGCTCTCCGACGCGCTGCGGTCCTTGGTCATCGACCGCGCGAACGTCGAGAACAGCGTCACGACGAGGATGCTGATGACGCTCATGAGCGCCATCGTCACGATCAGCTCGGGGAGGCTGAAACCGGCCTCCGCGCGCTGCGTCGGGGAGCTCAGGCGTGCGCGGATCCGGCGCATGTCACGGTCCTTCCCAGAGCGGCGAACGGGGGTCGAGCTCGACGGTGGAGTCGGGGTGGATCGCGCCGCCCGTGACCGGGACGACCTGGGCGCTCGTGATCGCCGTCGTCTGCGTGGTGCTGTTCCCGCGGTAGAGCTTCCAGAACCCGTACGGCAACGCGATCGTGGCGTTCCCCGAGGCGTTGAGCACGGCGGACGAGAAGGTCAGCGGCGTCCCCGTGGGGCACCCCGCCGCGTCGGAGCTGGTCGGCGCATCCACCGGGACGGCCTTGACGAACCCGTTCGTCACGCTGAGCGGACCCACCGCAAGGTTGACGATCCCCATCGGCACATCGACGGTCACGGCACCACCGGGCGACGCCGCGGCCTCGGGCTGCCGCACCCCACCCGCCCAGTTGGCCGGGTCGGCGGGGCCGTTGTTGAGGGTCGCCAGGCTGCACGTCCCGGCAAAGATGGAGTAGCCCGAGCTGATCGGGAACATGCTGTAGGTGCGCGGCGTGCCCGTGCCCGACGAGACGACGGGGTTCTTCGGTCCGTAGGTGCTGTCGAAGGTGGCGGGCATGGACGCGGCCGGCACGCTCGGCGCCAGGGGTGCGACGTTCGTGCCGAACCGCAGCGTGTAGGTGGCCGCCCGGTCGTAGGCGAACGCGGCGGATGCGGTGGCGTTCGCCGCGACGCTCAGCATCACGGACGGCGACGTCGCCTGGTTGATGTCGACGTACCCGGCCCGGGAGATCGTCACCTTGTAGTACCCGGGCGGGGCCTTCAGCACGTACGCGCAGCCCTCGGCGTCGGTGGTGACCGCCGGCAGTGCTGCGCCGACGGCGACACCGGCCATGGTGGTCGGCTGGGCGACGACGGACACGCCCTGCGATCCCAGGCCCTCGCCGTTGAGGACCGAGATGAGCAGTGTCGAGCGGGTCGGGTCGTTGATGCGGTCCTTGGCGTCCAGGACGGTGTCGGCGCGCACCGGCTCGGTGCCGTCGCGCATGCCGTCCCAGGTGATCGTGATGTTCACGCGCTTGTAGCGCAGGGCGCCGCCGCCGGCGCCGCACTCGAACTCGAGGTCGGGGTCCGAGACCCAGGACGTCTCGCGGTCGACGTGGAACGTGTCCCCGTTCAGGTCCCGCGTGTAGCTCTTGTCCTGCAGCTCGAAGATGCTCTTCTCCTCGCGCGTGCGGTCGATGTCCTCCGCGGCGAGGTTGGCCGCCACCTGGCGAGCGCGGGAGTCCCGGCCCAGCGACAGGACGGACAGCATGGTGAAGATGAGACCGGTGCTGACGATGGCGAAGATCAGCATCGCCATGAGCACCTCGACAAGGCTCACGCCGTCTTCGTCCCGCGCCTGCGCGAGCCGCTCGCGGAGTGTGCGCACGGTGGTGCTCCTCTCGTCTCTCTCCTACCGGGGTACTACAGGAGCGTCATCAGCTCTCGGCGATGACACCCGTCGCGCTGTCGTACGTCCAGGTGCGACCGTCCAGGTTGGCGTTGACGCCGCTCAGGACGTAGGTCTCGACGTCGGCCGACGTGATCGAGACGGTGACGTCCTCGGTCGGGTTGAAGCCGTTGGTGTCGAGGTCACCGGTCGTCATGCCGTCGTACGAGCCGTTGTTGTCGACGGCGAACGACTCGGCCGCGATGGCGGCGTTCTTCAGGTCGGACTCGACCTGCGAGACCCAGGCCTTCTGGCGCTGGTTCAGGAACGCCGGGATGGCGATCGCGGCGAGGATGCCGATGATGATGATGACGACGAGGAGCTCGATGAGCGTGAAGCCCTTCTCCCCATTGGCGCGCTTGTCCATCGTCTTCTGAATACGAGCGATCACGGTGAAGCCCCTTTTCGATGTCGTGGGTCAGTGCCGGTCGCCCGGCATTCGGTGCTGCGTCACGTTCATCGGGCGCCTCGGGGGTGCCCTTGAGGCATTTCCGGGAACTCTTTCGTGGTGTCACCCGTTCGCACCAGTCGGCGTCCCGTGCCTGGTCACAGGCATGCGTCGGCATGCGTCGGCATGCGTCAGCCCGGTGACCGGAATGTCCGGTCACCGGGCCGAAGGGTGCGAAAAGCCGCGTGAAAAGGTCAGCCGACGAGCTCGAAGATCGAGAAGATCGGCATGTAGAGCGCGATGATCATGCCGCCGATGATCGTGCCGAGGATGGCGATCATGAGGGGCTCGATCAAGGACGTGAGCTGCTCGGTCGTGGCCGTGACCTCCTCGTCGTAGAACTCGGAGATCTTCTCCAGCATGGTCTCCAGCGCACCGGCGTCCTCACCGGTGGAGATCATCTGCACGACCATGGGCGGGAAGACGGCATGGTTGGCCAGCGGCGCGGACAGCGACTGCCCGGTGCGCACGCTCTCCTGCACGTCCTTCACGGCGAGCTCGATGACGTAGTTGCCGCTCGTCTCTCCCACGATGTCCAACGCCTGCAGGATGGGCACGCCGGCCCCCAGCATGGTGCCGAAGTTGCGGGTGAACCGCGCGATGGCGACCTTCTTGAACAGCGGCCCGAAGATCGGGATCTTCAGGGTGAGAGGCTGCACGAACGCACGGACCGCGCGGTCGTTCTTGTGCCGCTTCCACCAGATGCTGAAGACGACGACGACGATGACGAGGATCGGGGCGAGGAACTTCATCAACCCGGAGAGCATGACCAGGATCTGCGTCGGCCAGGGCAGCTCACCGCCCAGGTCCTCGAACATCTTCTGGAACACCGGGACGATGAACAGCAGCATGCCGACGACCGCGAGGATCGCCATGCAGAACACCATGACGGGGTAGGTCATCGCGGACTTGATCTGCGCCCGCAGCTTGACCTCGCTCTCGTAGTTCTCCGCCACGGAGACGAGGGCCTTCTCGAGGAAGCCACCGACCTCGCCGGCGCGGATCATGTTGACCATCAGCGGCGGGAAGATCTGCATGTGCCGGCCGAGCGACTCGGACAGCGACCCACCGGTCTCGACGTCGTTGCGGGTCTGTGCCAGCACCTTGGCCAGCGGCTTGCTCTCGGTCTGGTCCGCCAGGATCGACAGCGTCCGCAGCAGGGACAGACCGGCCGAGATCATGGTGGCCATCTGGCGCGCCATGACCGCGAGGTCCTTGAGCGTCACGCGGTCGGAGAAGCCCGGGATGTTGATCTCGGTCTGCAGTCCCCCGCCGACGACCTCCTTGATCATCAGCGGAGCGACGCCCATCGCCCGCAGGCGGTTGGCGACGGCTGCCTCGTTCTGGGCGTCGATCCGCCCCTTGACGATCTTGCCGTTCTTGTCGCTCAGCGAGTACTCGTACGTCCTGGTGATCGCCATCAGCGCATCCCGTTCCCCGCGGGCGAGTAGCCCATCGCGCCCGAGTTCAGCGTGGACGCGCCCTGGTTGGTGCGGGCGGTCCGGCCGACGAGCTTGTTGAAGTCCTCGACGTGGTGGCACTTCTCCACGCCGACCTCGTACGTGATGGTGCCCTTCTTGACCAGGTCGGCCAGGTGCTGGTCCATCGTGTACATCCCGTGGTCGGCACCCGCCTGCATGGCGGAGTAGATCTGGTGCGTCTTGCCCTCGCGGATGAGGTTGCGGATGGCGGGCGTCGCCACCATCACCTCCGTCGCGACCGCTCGTCCGGTGCCGTTCGCCTTCTTGCACAGCGTCTGGCAGACGACACCCTGGATCGCGGACGCGAGCTGGGTGCGCACCTGGCTCTGCTGCTCGGCGGGGAACACGTCGATGACACGGTCGATCGTCTGCGCCGCGTCCTGCGTGTGCAGGGTCGCGAAGACCAGGTGACCGGTCTCGGCGGCGGTGAGCGCGACCGAGATGGTCTCCAGGTCACGCATCTCGCCGACGAGGATGATGTCGGGGTCCTGGCGCAGGACGTGCTTGAGGGCGTTGGCGAACGAGTGGGTGTCCGCCCCGACCTCGCGCTGGTTGATCAGCGACTTCTTGTGCCGGTGCAGGAACTCGATGGGGTCCTCGACCGTCATGATGTGGTCCGCGCGGGTGCGGTTGGCCAGGTCGATGACCGCGGCGAGCGTGGTCGACTTGCCCGAGCCCGTGGGACCGGTGACCAGGACGAGCCCACGCGGCAGCCCGGCGAAGCTGGACACGACCGGCGGGACGCCGAGGTCCTCGAGCGGCTTGATCTCGTACGGGATCACGCGGAAGGCGGCGCCGATCGACTCGCGCTGCTGGTACAGGTTGACGCGGAACCGCGCCTTGCCGCGCACGGCGTACGCGAAGTCCAGCTCGAGGTTGGTCTCGAACGTCTCCCGCTGACGCTGCGTGAGGATCGAGTAGATGCTGCGGCGCAGACCGTCGGGCCGGATGCTCTCGAACCCGTCGAGCGGCTTGAGCGCGCCGTGCGAGCGGATCATCGGCGGCGACCCGACCGTGAGGTGCAGGTCGGAGGCACCTGCGTCGATCATCGCGATGAGCGCGCTGTCGAGCTGGATGTCACCCTCCTGCTGCTCCTGACCCAGGCCGGACCGTGCGGCACGGTCCCGCGCGGGTGCGGCGGCGCGGGCCGCGGGGCGGGCCGGCTCGGCTG